>JAPLMM010000238.1 GCA_026387035.1 Planctomycetota bacterium | reverse complement strand
GAGGAATTCCTGGTCGCCCAGGCCGATGGCGTCGTACTTCGCCCGGGCCGCCCCACGCCCCAGGTACTTGACGAGTGTTTCGTTCTTGTGGTCGGGCAGCAGGTCGCCCGGGTCCACGAGGAGGACGTTTCGGCAGGTTCGGCGATATTGCTCGACGAGGCCCTGGCGTTTGGCGAACCCCCCGCTCGGATTGCCCGGGCACCCGCAGGCCGCGATGATGCCGTCGTTGTTCGCCGAAAAAAGAAGGACGGGTTCCTCCCGCAGGACGTGCGGCTCGCAGGCGAGGCCGATGAGGATCGCGGCGAGGAGGAGGCCGGAGAGGAGCACGGCCGGGCAAGCCGGCCGTGCCACAACTGACATCTCTCGAACTTTACCTGTGTGGCACGGCGGGTCTTGCCCCGCCGTGCGCGATACACGGCCGGGCAAAGCCGGCCGTGCCACAACTGTTTTGCGGGCCTGCGCCGGTTCGGCCTCGGATTTACGGTAGGTCGGCGTTTTACACACCCTCGGTCACAAGCGGCGGCAGGCTCACGTGGTGGACGCGCGTCATGAACTTCTTGCCGCGCAACTCTTCCAGCACCCCGGCCGGCGGGACCGCGTCCAGCGTCAGGGCCAGACACGCCTCGCCCGATTCCGGCTTGCGCCCGAACGTCATGCTTGCGATGTTGATGCGGTGCGCCCCGAAGATCGTCCCCACTTCGCCGATGATGCCGGGCCGGTCCTCGTTGAACGTAATCACGATGTCGCCCTGCGGGCGGAGTTCCATGTAGAACTCGTCGATCGCCGTCACGCGCGCATATCGGCCGGCGAACACCGTGCCGTAAACGGAATGGTTCTCGCGGTCGCCTTCCGCGACGACCCGCACGCTCGACGCATAGCCCCGCGCGTCCGTCGACGTCCGCTCCGACACCTCGACGCCGCTCTCCTTCGCCACCACCATGGCGTTGACCATGTTGATCGGCGAGGCGACGACCTTCTGAAGCATGCCCATGACGACGCTGATCGTAACCTGGTTGTAGGGCTCGTCGGCGATTTCGCCCGCGTAGACAATCGTGAGGCTTTTCAGCCGCCCGCGCATCAGGGCCACCAGGATCGCCCCCATCCGGTGCCCCAGTTCCATATAGGGCTTCAGCGCCCCCGCGGCAGCGAAATCCATAGCCGGCACGTTGACGGCATTCCGCAATTCCCGCCCCGCCAGGTAATCGACGAGGTTCCGGCAGGCGTCCACGGCGACGACGCGCTGGGCCTCGTGGCTCGAGGCGCCGAGGTGCGGCAGGCTGACGACCTTCGGATGCTCCACCAGCGAGCGGTCCTCGGGCGGCTCCTTAGTGTACACGTCGAGGCCGGCGCCGGCCAGGTGGCCGGAGGCGAGGGCCTCCAGGAGGGCCTTCTCGTCGATGATGCCGCCGCGCGCCGCGTTGATCACGAACGCGCCCTTCGGCATCATCGCCAGTTCCTTCGCCCCGATAAGGCAGCGCGTCTCGTCCGTCAGCGTCGTGTGGACCGTCAGGTAGTTGGCCTCCCGCAGGAGGTCTTCCAGGTTGTCCACGAGCCGGATCTGCTTCGCCAGTTCCCGGTCGCCCGAGACGAAGGGGTCGTAGCCGATCACCTTCATCTCCAAGCCCAGGCACCGCCGGGCGACGGCGCTTCCGATCCGACCCAGGCCGATGATGCCGACCGTCTTCGAGGCCAGCGTGTGGCCCATGAACGATTTCTTGTCCCATCGGCCTTCCTTGAGGCTCGTGCACGCGGGGACAATGTGCCGGCTGACGGCGAACATCAGGCCGATCGTCAGTTCCGCCGTCGAGAGCGTGTTCCCGTCCGGCGCGTTCATCACCACGATCCCGTGACGCGTCGCCGTCGCCAGGTCCACGTTGTCCACGCCGACGCCGGCCCGCGCGATGACCTTCAGGTTGCCGGGCTTGGCGAGGACCTCGGCCGTCAGGCGAGTCGCCGAGCGGATGACGATGCCGTCATATTGGCCGACGGCGTCGCGCAGTTGCTCCGGCGTGTAGTCCGTCTTCACGTCCACCTCGAAGCCCGGCTCGGACTTGAGGATCTCGACGCCTTCCTGGTCGAGTTTGTCCGACACAAGAATTTTCATGCGTGGATTTCCTTTTCGCTGCGCGGCGGGTTCGCCGCCCCGCTTGCCTGCCCCGAGCCTTGTCGTGGGGCGGGGCGCTGGCTGTTCGCAGCGCGGGGCAAGCCCCGCGGCGAACCCACCGCAGAAAACTTACCCGAAATCGCTCAGCCCCTCGCGAGAACCTTCTGGGCCGCCGCCACGCCGGCCCCGTAGTCCACCTTGTACCCGAGTTTCCCCAGCGCCATCTCCAGGGCCGCCACCGCCGCCAGCAGGTCGAACGCGTCCGTGTAACCCATGTGCGAGAAGCGGACGATCTTGCCTTTCAACTGGCTCTGGCCGCCCGTCGCGCGGAGGCCGAAGTCGTTGGCCATCACCTTCGGCAGCGCCTCGCCGTCCACACCCGCGGGGACGTTGATCGCGGTGACGCTGTCGGAGGGGCTCTTGGAGTAGAGCGTCAGGCCCAGGGCCTTGGCGGCCGCCCGCAGGGCCTCGGCCCGGCGACGGGTCTCCGACCACACCTTATCGAGCGTCTCCGAGCGGATCATCCCCGTGCTCTTCAGGGCCGCACGCACCATCGCGTTGGCCGGCGTCCAGGGGTTGTCCCACGCGGCCAGGCTCTTCTTGTACGCCTTCAGATTGTTGTAATAGGCGCCGGGGGGCGTCGCATCGATCTTCTTCCAGGCCTTCTCGGAACAGGCGATAAACGCCAGGCCCGTCGGCAGCATCAACGCCTTCTGGCTCCCAACGACCGTGATGTCCACGCCCCAGGAGTCCATGTAGAACGGCAGCGCGCCGACGCCCGTGATCCCGTCCACGACCAGCAGCGCCTTCGTTTTGCCGACCACCTTGGCGATCCCCTCGATGTCGAAGACCGTGGCGGTCGAAGTCTCGCAGTGCTGGGTATAGAGGGCGACCGCGTCGGGATGCTGCTTGAGGAGCGCCTCGACCTCTTTCGGCGTAATGGCGGTGCCCCACGCGACATCCACGTCCACGACCTTGGCGCCGAAGGTCTTGCCGAGTTCCGACCACCGTTCGCCGAACTTCCCGGCGCGGACGGCAATCATCTTTTCGCCCCGCGCCACGACGCTCGCCACCGCCGCCTCCATCGCCGCCGACCCGCTACCCGTGATCGTGAACACCGGCTGCCTGGTCTGCAGGATGTACTGCATGTCGGCCGTCAACTGCTCGAGCATCTTGCGGTACTCGGCCGTGCGATGATGGAACATCGGCCGCGCGAGTTCCAGCAGCGTCTCCTCCGGGACGGGCGTCGGACCGGGTGCGAACAGGCGTGTCTTGTACATCGGCGTCTCCATTTCGCGAGAAGTTGGCGTCCTGCGGCCAGCCGGCCGCGATTCCCCTACTTGGGCCGCATATTATAGCGGACCCCCGGTCGGATGCAACGCGGAATTCGGTCAGCGGAACTGTTAGCCGCCCGGCGCCGTTCGAGCCGCGACCGGAAGGTTGCGGTCACGTGCCCAATCGCCGAGGTTCAACTTACGCGCGGCGACCTGTCCTCCGTAGCCCGCAGGGCGAAGGAGGATTGTGGATAACTTTTTGGCGCGAGTTTTCGGGGGTATTTGGGGGCGATTTTTTGGAGCCCCCCGGCCCGGGCGCTAGCGCCGGGGGGGGGGTTCTCCCAAAGACCTCCGAATGTTAAGATGGGCTAGCGCGGATTTAGGGCCTTTTTCGACTTTTTTCGCGTTTTTGGATCGGTTTTTACCGGTTTTTGGGCCCTATTTCGCACTTTTTCCATCCATGTCATGTGCATACCTTTATGTGCATAACTTCCCGCGGACGCACGTAACCCTCCTTCGCCAAGGCTCCGGCGGGCAGGGTTCGTTTTGGGCGGAAAAATCTCGCATTTGACAAAGAAACAGCAGAGGACGGCCAGTGCCTGGGTTCCTGCGGTCGAGCCACGGCAGCGGGCCACGGCGGGCGTAGCCCAGCCAGGGGCTCGCCCTGCCAGGGAGTGCCTGAGTGCCTGAGGGACGGCGTTTTCGCCCGCCACAGGCGGGTAAAATTGCGGCCCTCCTACGGCGGACAAGATGGCCCACAAGATGGCGGGCAGGTTGCGGATTGAGAGGCAACAGAGCCGCAACCCGCCTCCGCCGAGGCTACGGCGGGCAGGCCCGGAACCCGGAAGGCGCGGGGGGAGCGGTTCGAGGAAAAAGGGTCCAGGGCCCTTTTCGGCGCGAGCATGGTTCGGCGCGAAATCGGCTGGCAAGCCGGACGGGGGGAAGGTACAGTCCAGGCAGGGGCTTTCGGGAGACGGGGCCGTGAAGGGAAGTGTCGTCAAGTCGTGCGACGGCCGTAGGGGCGGAACCCGCGCTCCAGGGAGGAACCTTTTCATGAGATGGTCCTGTAGAACGGGGGTCGGGGTTCTGGCGGCGGCGTGTCTCGTGGTCGGGTGTTCGTGGGCCGGGGCCCGCCCGGCAGCGTCCGAGGACGGGTCGGCGGTTCTGTCGCTGGCCGGCGAGTGGCGGTTCCGCCTGGACCCCGAGGACCAGGGCGTCGGCGAGGGCTGGTTCGCGCAGGATCTGCCCGACCGTCTCCGCCTGCCCGGCTCGCTCCAGGAGCAGGGTTTCGGCAAGGCCGTGTCGCTCGACACCGCGTGGACGGGGAGCATCAGCGACCGCTCGTACTTCACCGCCGAGAAGTACGCGCCGTACCGCGAGGCCGGCAACATCAAGGTCCCGTTCTGGCTGCAGCCCGAGAGGCATTACGTCGGCCCGGCCTGGTACCAGCGGACGGTGGCGGTGCCCGAGGCCTGGGCGGGCAAACGCGTCGTCCTCCACCTGGAACGGTGCCACTGGACCACGACGGTGTGGGTGGACGGCGAGCAGGCCGGGTCGGCCGATTCGCTTTCCGCGCCGCACGAATACGACCTGACGGCGCACCTCGCGCCGGGCGAGCACCGGCTGACGGTCCGCGTGGACAACCGGATGCACGTCGGGGTCGGCGCGAACGCCCACAGCGTGAGCGACCACACGCAGTCGAACTGGAACGGCATCACCGGCCGCATCGAACTCCGCGCCACCGACCTCGTGTGGATCGACGACGTGCAGGTGTTTCCGGACGTGGCGGCGAAGAGCGCCCGCGTGCAGGTGACCATCGGCAACGCCACGGGCCGGACACTGGCCGTCTATGCCGATGTGCAGGCGGCCCTTGCGGGGAAAATCCTGGCGCTCCAGAGGGATATCAAGTTCAGCGTCACCGGAGAGCGGAAGGAGTTGACCTTGTGGGACCTGCCCCTCGGCGACGCCTGCCGCCTGTGGGACGAGTTTTCCCCGGCCTTGTACGGCCTGACGGTCTCGCTCTATGCCCGGCCGATCGACAGCGTCAAAGGTCCCTACTGGCAGGCCACGGCCGAGACCACGTTCGGCGTGCGCGAGATCACGACGAAGGGGACGCAGTTCGTGCTGAACGGTCGGCCGATCTTTTTGCGCGGGACGCTGGAGTGCTGCATCTTCCCGCTGACGGGGTATCCGCCAATGGATGTCGATGCGTGGAAGCGTATCATCCGCGTCTGCCAGGCGCACGGCCTGAACCACATGCGGTTCCACTCGCACTGTCCGCCGGAGGCGGCCTTCGCGGCGGCGGACGAACTCGGCTTCACCTTCCAGGTCGAGTGCGCCGCGTGGACGGGCGTCGGCAACGGCGAGCCGATCGACCGCTGGCTGTACGCCGAGGCCGACCGCATCCTGCGCGCCTACGGCAACCATCCGTCGTTCCTGCTCCTGGCGTCCGGGAACGAGCCGAGCGGCCCGGGCGGCGGGGCGAAGTACCTCGGCCCCTGGGTCACGCACTACAAAGAGAAGGACGCCCGGCACCTGGTCACGAGCGCCGCGGGTTGGCCCGTCATTCCCGAGAACCAGTACCACAGCGCGCCCCAGCCGCGCATTCATCAATGGGGCGCGGGCCCCCGGTGCCGCCTCAATGCGAACCCGCCCGAGACCGAGACCGATTACAGCGGCTTCGTCGCGAAGCACGCGGCGCCGGTCGTGGCGCACGAGATCGGCCAGTGGTGCGTCTATCCGAACTTCGACGAAATTCCGAAGTACACGGGCGTCCTGAAAGCGAAGAACTTCGAGATATTTCGCGACTTTCTCTCTTCCGCCCACATGGCGGACCAGGCCCGCGCATTCCTGATGGCCTCCGGCCGGCTCCAGGTGCTGTGCTACAAGGAAGAGATCGAGTCGGCCCTGCGGACGGCCGGCCTGGGGGGCTTCCAGTTGCTGGACCTGCACGATTTTCCGGGGCAGGGCACGGCCCTGGTCGGCGTGGTGGATCCGTTCTGGGACTCGAAGCCGTACGTCTCGCCCGCGGAGTACCGGCGGTTCTGCGGGCCCACGGTGGGGCTTGCGCGCCTGCCGAAGCGGGTCTTCACGACGGGCGAGGCGCTGCGCGCCCGAATCGACGTGGCCCACTTCGGTCCCGCCGACCTCGCCGACGCCGAGGTCCGGTGGACGCTCCGCGACGCCTCGGGAAAGGTCGTCGGCTCGGGCGCGCTCGGGCGTCGGCGGCTGCCGACCGGCCGACTGACGGCGGTCGGCGACGTGGCGTACCCGCTCGATTCGGTCCGGGCGCCGCAGAAACTCGTCCTGGTCGTCGGCATCGCCGGCGCCGACGCCGAGAACGACTGGGACGTGTGGGTCTATCCGAAGCAGGTCGACGCCGCGGCCCCGGCGGGCGTCCACCTGGCGGACCGGCTGGACGAGCAGGCGGTGGCGCGTCTGCGCTCGGGCGGCAAGGTCGTGCTCCTGGCGCCGCCCGACGCGGTCCGGACGGACGTCAAGATGGGCTTCTCGTCGATCTTCTGGAACACCTCGTGGACGCGCGGCCAGCCGCCGCACACGCTGGGCGTTCTGTGCGACCCCGGCCATCCGGCGCTCGCCGAGTTCCCCACGGAGTACCACTCGAACTGGCAGTGGTCGGACCTGGTCCGGCACGGGGCCGCGATGGCGCTGGACGGCCTGCCGGTGGACCTGCGGCCCATCGTGCAGGTGGTGCCGGACTGGTTCAACCCGAGACGGCTGGGCCTGGTGTTCGAGGCGCGGGTCGCGGGCGGCCGCCTGCTCGTCTGCTCGATCGATTTGTCGAGCGACCTGGCCGGCCGTCCGGAGGCCCGCCAGATGCGCCGCAGCCTGCTGGCGTACGCGGGCGGCGATCAGTTCGCGCCGAAACACGAGGTGACGCTCGACGAGGTCCGCGCGCTCCTGAAGTAGCCGTCGGCCCTCCAGCGCCCGGGCGCCTCCGCCGCGGCCAGGTGAACAACCGACCTCGCCGGGCATTTCCCGGATAACCTGTGCCCGACCCGCGGCGCGCTTAGTCTCCGATGATCTTGACCAGGACGCGTTTGCGGCGGCGGCCGTCGAACTCGCCGTAAAAAATCTGCTCCCACGGGCCGAAGTCCAGTTTCCCGCCGGTGACGGCTACTATCGTCTCGCGGCCCATGATGGTGCGCTTCAGGTGCGCATCCGCGTTGTCCTCGGCGCTATTGTGGCGGTACTGCGCGTACGGTTTCTCCGGTGCGAGTTTCTCCAGCCAGACTTCAAAGTCCTGGTGCAGACCCGGCTCGTCGTCGTTGATGAACACGCCGGCGGTGATGTGCATGGCATTGACGAGACACAGGCCCTCGCGGATGCCGCTCTCGGCGAGGCACGCCTCGACCTCGGGGGTGAGGTTGACGAGAGCCCGCCGCGTCGCCGTCTTCATCCACAGTTCCTTGCGGTAACTTTTCATTGCGGTCTCCTTCCGGCAAAAACCTAACGGAATTCGGAGGGATGCAATAACTCATTTCCGCGCGGTTAAGGGGTGGCCCCGAAAATTGCCTTTTGAGGGGCGTGTTATCTGTCCCTCATTTCTACGTTAGGAGTAGCTTGCCCGCGAGGTAAGCCATTATCTTAAGGTACCAGAGGCCAGGAATGGCCAGGGGCACGAAAATTATGAACCGGAACGCGCCGTGTATGTGGAGAATGCGGAGTGTGATGAATGAGCCTACAAGGAGCACACCGTAAAGAATGAAAAGCCAGTAGTTCTCCGAGAATGTGTGCCAGATGCGTTGCGCGCGAATGGTCTGGTCGTTCATCAAGGCGATGTGGAAGCCGGGGCCGGTGGCGCCAAGGTCCGCTTTGGGGTAGGCGCAGATATGACCCACAAGAGCAAGAAGAAGCGGCGCAAGCCACAGCAGTGCTTCGCTGAGCGCCAACCAGCGGATTGGCTTCTTTTCCGCCTTCATCTTCGTGGTTCGGGGGACACAATACAATGGCGGTGAAATAAGGCCCGGAGCCGCGAAAATCCGTAGGTTGGATTCGCTCAAGAGGGGGATCGCAAGTGACGATGTTGTTCATAGACAAGGCAATGCGCCTCTCCAATGCGGGGAAGGTTGTTTACTTTTGGTCCCGCCCCCAGGGTTCGTTCGTTCCCGAAGTGCTTAATTCACCGCCATTGGGGACACAATACTTAGAGCCTCTAACAAAATGGGTGGCACGGGCAGTTTGCCTGCCCGTGCACTGGCGGACAAGCCGCCAGTGCCACCCCAAGGGAAGCATTCTGTTAGAAGCTCTTAATTCCTTTGTCTCTATCGGGTTTTGGGCCCGCCACGGCGGGTAAATTTCGGGCCGTGTTTTTGACGGCGGCGCGGGACGCGGGACCAACTTGCCGTCCCGTGTGACGAGGCCGGCTTCCGCTCCCGGCGCTTCGGGATCGTCCAGGGCGGCGTACACCGTGATGACCCAATCCTCCAAGTCCAGCGTTTCGCGGATCGTCGGCATGGCACTCTCCCTCCCCAAGCCTCCCATGCCGCAGACATCGGACCCTCGCGGATAGAACTCGAGCGGCTTCAATCACTTACGAACCCTCGAACCGGAGCAAGGCATTTAATTCTTAGGGGCTACCCCTAATTCAGCCGCGACCGCCACGGAATGGACGGTGAACCGGTCGATCTTGCCGCTGAAGTATCCGCCCTTGAGCCCGCGCCCGAGATAGCACTGCGTGGCGCGGATGCTGTCCGGGCGCAGCGTCATGTGGGTGTTCTCAGCCACTTTTAACCCGTTCACGACGAGGATGGCGCGCGGGCCGTTCAGGATCACCTGCGCGGTGACCCACACGCCTTTCTTGAGGGGCCTCGCGAAGGCCGCCTGTTCGACCGTCGTCCCTTTGCGGATGGCAAACACCATGCGGTCTTTTTCCGACGGGCTCAGCCACATGGCGTCGCCGTTGGGATTTGCGAACTCGAACACTCTGGCGCCGTCACTGCCACCGTCCCACCTGAATCCGGCGGTATAGGTGCAGTTCCCCATGTCCGCGACATCCTTCGGCAGTTCCACGAACTGGTCCTTGCCGTTCAAGACCAGCGCACGGTTGATCTTGTTCGTACTTCCTTTGGGATCCGGCAGGATGGACTTTGCCTTTTCCCCTTCCGCGACGGCCTCGAATGCCGGGCCGTTGACGAGATAGCCCCACGTCGCACCGAAGGCGTCCCGCGCCATCCACGGATGCTCGGCGGAGAAGTCGTAGTCGGCATACAACCCGCCGAATTCCTCGTCAATCTCGCCGGGATTCTTCCCCTTTGCCCAGCTCCAGGTGAACCACTTGCCCTTTGTGACCTCGTTGCTTTTGCAGTACGAGCCGTCAATCATGCTGGTGCCGCTCGCATTGCCGGACGAGATTGCCCCACCCTTGAGAACGGCGTTTCCACTGCACGTCTTGTCGCGTTGCTCGGCGTGCTCAAGAATCCTGGCTTGGTCCTTGATCGTGGCGCGCCACGTTCGTGCATAGTCCCTTACCTTGGCATCGTCCTGGATGACGGAACCTCCGCCGATGTGAGCATATCCGCTCACGACCGCACGATCACGGACCGTCGAGTCCTGGACGACCGCGTAATCCAGAATGCGCGCATTCCCCAGCACCTTTGAATTACCCAGGACCTGCGCCTTGGGCCCGACATATGCTGTGGCCTCCACTTGGGCCCGGTTTTCGACAAACCCGCCTCCGTTGGCGTGCGGCGCGCCTGTCCCCCTCGGTTTCTCCGGAATCATCACGTCCAGCGGCTCGCAGCCCGCAAACTTGACCTTGTATGGGAAGGGCTCCTGCTCGAAGGAGCGGAAATCGCCGACCGGGTTGATGTTGATGAGATTGGTCGGCGTGGCGCAGACGACGAGGTAGAGCTCCTTGATGGTGCTGTTGACCTCAAACTGCATAAGTTGACCGGGCTTGGCAATCTCGCCATACACCGGCTTGTCGTCCGTGTCAACCCCGACGAATCCTGCACGCCAGTCGGACCCGTGCTTGGGATCGACATATCCTGCAAGCACCGCCGAGGCCTTTCCCGGTTTGACTTTCAAGGGGCAGATGTTCCAGCCCAATTGCTGCGGCGTCATCTCCTTGGGCACGCGCCACCATTCCGACTCATAAGGAATCTTCTCAAGCGTGATGCGAGCATAGCGCTGGATGTTACCCTGGGCGCCTTTGGCATCCTGCTGGTAGCGGTTGACAGTGCTTAGCACGTGGTCATTGCCATATTCCGTGTTGCCCTTGCCGGCCTGAGCCTCCGCAAAGGTGATATAGTCCCATGTGACATTTCGCATCAGCATCCGCGTGTACTCGTCGGCCAACGGCAGCCGGGAGTTCGGAAAGGCGTGATCGAACGCGATCCACGGATACGGGTTTTGTTCAGTCTCCGTCGGCCCGTCATACCAGAGTTTGGAGACGGACATCGGCCCGTACTCGGGCGTCTGCGCGAGATGCTCGAACATCAGGCGGTCGTGGTAGTAATTGCGTCCGTGGGCGGGGAAGTACATGCAGACCCGGCTGACACAGTTCGGCGGCACCGTTTGGTAGATGCCGTTGTAGGTCTGGGGGAAGTTCGCGTGCGCCTCCCAGAAAAAGCCCGCCATGCCGCCGGTCATGCCCTGCCAGCCATGCACCAACTCATGCGGATTGATGTGACCTGCACCCTGCAAAGGCCAGCCGAAATGCCCGTCCCAGCCCATCCAGCTTCCTTTAGCAGGCTGAATCGGAATCTTGTACCTGATGCCGTCCCCGCGCTCTCCCGGCTGCACGCTCACCACGGAACTCCGCATGGCCAACCGCTCCGAATAGGTCCGGTAAATCATCTCGGCCATGTTGAACATTCGGGGAACACGGTCGTTGAAATCCTTCAACTGCTGCTCCGTCCAATTTTTCATCTCCTCCTTGTCGACGCAGTGGCGGAAATGCTCCGATTCTTTCACCCACCACTTGTCGGGCTCGGTCCGCCACCAGTTGTGCAGTTCCGTCCCCAGCATCACGCCGCCCTTGAAGTTGCAGGCGATCTCCTCCTCGGTCATCGCCGCGTCGTGCAACCGCACCGCAGCCAGGTCGCCCTTGAACGACGGCTTGTCCGCAGTCGCCCCGCCCAGCACCATGACGTGCCCTTCTTTGATGATCATCGTGCGCTTCCCGCTGAAAACTTTCACGCCGTCAACATACCAGTTCTCCTTTTCCGGCGCACAGTTCACGACAAGGTGACGCCATTTGTCTGAGACTGTGAAGCCATTCGGATAGGAAAGTGAAGCCGAAGCCTCCTTGCCATCCTTCGACTGCCAGCCAAGGATGTGCTCCCCTTTCGAGGGGCTCTCTTTCCGCAGCCAGACCTCAAGCGCCATGTTCTGCGCGCCGACAACCTTCGTCTCGACGACGAAGTTTCCCTTCATGAAATCATTACCGTCGAACCGCACGGCACGCACCTTGCCGACCGTCACGGCGTGCGGATATTTGTCATCGCGTTCCTTGTAGGGCACATGGAACCCGAAGTCGCCAAAGTTGCCGCCGACCTTTTTGCCCTTTCCGCCGCCGGAATAGCCGCAATTGTACCAGTTCAGCACGGTGTCCTTCTCATAGGTCCGCGACACCATGAACTCCGCGTGGAGGTCGATGGAGAGGCGTCCCGCCACCGCAAGTTCGCCGATCGGCTGCTTGGTGACCAGCGACACTTCCTTCTCCATCGCCAGGCAAACGCCGGCCATCAGGCACGGCCCGAGAACCATTACAGCAATCCCATTACGCATTCTTCCAACTCTCATCTCTGTTCCTTTTCTTTGATTCCGTCCCCAGAATTCGTTGATTTACCAGTCGTCGCTCCGGAAGGGCGAGGCGGGCAGGCCGTCCCGGTTGTAGAGGTTGCAGCCTTCCGGGTTCATGGCGTAGGCGTAGCGCACCGCAACCGGCTTGGGCACGTTCGGAGAGGAAACAACAACCGTATTGTTGTCAATCACTGCATCAGCCCAGTGCCACTTCTTATCCTCACCTGCGATCGCAAACCGCTTCAGTTTGCCGCCCTTATCCTCCACGGCCGGCTTCTTGCCCTCTTTCCCCCCGACCATCAGGCCGCCGCCGACATTCTCGAAGCTGATGACTGATAGACTGGATTCTGCGTGTTGTCGTCGTAAGGTGTACATCCGCCCGGACTCGCACAGGCCTCCCACTTTTTCCTTTGTACCGTTTGGCCAAAAAGAAAGCAAGCATCTGGAGCGGATTTTTTCCCAGGCGGCGGATGGCGTCGTTCATGGCGGGCTACGATCCGGCCAGGGCGCCCTCGCCGATGCGCTTCGGCGTGACAAGCAAGCCGCCAGCCGGCCACCCTGCGTTATGACGGCTCGCCCGGGTGGTCAGAGCGTCCAGGGCGAGCGCATGGCCCGGCTGAGCAAGCGGTTGGCCTCCTCGTCGCCGGGAAACGTCTCGGTGGCGGGGTCCCAGCGGAGTTTGCGGCCCAGGCGCATCGCGATGTCGCTGATGAGGCAGAGCGTCGTGGACCGGTGCGCGACTTCGGCCGGGGCGACGGTCTCCTGGCGGCTGCGGATACACTCCAGGAAGTGCGTGGCGTGGTTGTCGCTGCGCGGGAGGTGGATCTCGCCGGGCCGGATGACCGTCTGGAGGAGCGACGGCGGTTCAGCCTTAATCGAGAAGGCGTTGCCGTGGGCCATGACCCATCCCTCGGCGCCCTCGAAGCGTGCCCCCACCTCCGGCGAGTTCACGTCGTTGTGCGTGCTCGTGAAAATGAGCCGCACGCCGCTCGAGTACGTCATCTCGACGTGCCAGTCGATGGCGGTGTCGTTGAAGCCGTCCTTGGGATAGACGCCGCGGCCCTCGACCTCGACGGGTCCGGTGCGGTCGGTGCCGTTGCCCCACTGGGCGATGTCGAGGGGGTGGACGCCGCAGCCGGAGATCCACCCGGCCGTGTAGTCCGATCGGCACTGCCACATTCCGCCGCCCAGCGCCTGGCCGACGTAGGGGATCTCGGGTGCCTGGCCCAGCCAGAGGTCGTAGTCGAGTTCGGGGGGGACGGGCTGGACCGGCCGCACGGCGTCGGCCCAACTGCCGCGCTCGCACACGCGAATCGTGTGCAACTTGCCGATCCGCTCGTTGCGGACGATCTCGCACGCCAAGCGGAACCGGCCGAACGAACGCTGGTGCGTGCCGTGGAGGAAGACGCGGCCGTACCGCTCGACGGCGTCGCACAGGGCCCGGCCCTCGCGGACGGTCGGGGCGAGCGGCTTCTCGCAGAAGACGTCCTTGCCGGCGCGCACCGCGGCAATCGACTGAAGGACGTGCCAGTGGTCGGGGGTGGCGATGACGACGGCGTCGATGTCGCGGCGTGCGAGGAGGTCGCGGAAGTCCTGGTAGGCGGCCACGCCGCCGCCCAGGCGCTCGCTCCAGGCCTCGGCCCGGCTCTTCCACACGTCGCAGACGGCGATGGCTTCGGAGACGCCCTGCTGGAGGAAGTGCTTGAGGATGCCGCCGCCCCGGCCGCCGAGGCCGATGAAGCCCAGGGCGATCCGCTCGCTGGCGGGCAGGGCGCCCTCGCCCCCGAGCGCCGTGGAGGCGATGACGTACGGTGCGGCCGCCGCGGCGGCGGCACGGAAGAACTCCCGGCGCGTCAGCGTGGTGGACGACATGGTCACCTCCCGGCCGCCTTCGCGGCGCACGCCCCGAGATAGTCGCGCGCCTTCTCGAGGGCTGCGCTCATTTCGTCGGGCGCCGGCTCGCCGTGCATGAACGGGTTGACATACCACCTGTAATCGATCTTCGCCAGGGCGGCCAGCCAGGGGGTGAAGTCGGTCGGCCCGTGTCCGGGCAACTGCCCGAGGCCGCCGGCGTGCTGCCAGGCGTAGAAGAAGAGCAGGTGCTTGCCGGCGGCCGCGATGGCGTCCTCGACCGAGGCCTTGATCGCCTGCATGTGGTACGGCGCGAGGGCGATGCCCAGCCGCGGGTGGGTGTTCGAGTCGGCGAACGCCTTGAAGGAATCGACCGAGTCGAGCAGCGAGCCGCCGTGGTTCTCGATGGCGAGGTACGAGTTGTGTTTTTCGGCGAGTTCCAGTTCGCCCTTGAGGCCGTCGATGAAGGCCTTCATTTTCGCCGCCAGGTCCTTGGGGTCGCAGGGCCCCGGGGCCCCGCGAATGGCCACGCCGCCGCCGGCCCGGCCCAGGAGTTCGGCGTACTTCGGGTAGCCGCCCGCGTACACCGAGAAGGCGTACAGTTTGAGGTTGTGCTTGGCCAGGAGCGCCTTGAGACCGTCGGGCCCGAGGCGTTTCTGCACGTCGTCCAGGTGCGGGCACCCGGCGTGGGGCGACCAGATGTCGATGGCCTCGAAGCCGAGGGCGGCGATCCTCGCCGCAGCCTCCTCGATAGGCAACTTGGAGTAATCGATGGACGAGGCTGACAGCCGCATCCTCCACGCGCCTTCCGCGGCGTCCGCCTGCCGCGACGCCAGAAGGCCGACCCCCGCCGCGCCGGCCGCGGCCCCGGCCACACGGGCGAGGAACTCGCGGCGACCCAAGACCTGCTCATCGCTCCGGTTCATAGTCGTTGCCTTTCAACCTGGACCACCCAGCGGCCCCGCCGCAGCACGCACCGCTCCATAGAATGCCGATCGATCCCAGCACAACAATCATCCGTTTGTTCATGGTATATGGCATAAGACTTCTTTTCAAGGTGTTTCACAACGTGATTCCGGTTTTGTCCTTCTACGGCTTTGCCCTGAGCATGCGGACCCCGAAGATGCGGCCCGCCGTCTTACCTTCGTGCGCCTGGAACTTGACTGTGACTATCCGCTTGCCGCGGGTCAGAGTTTCGGGAAGCGGGTAGTTGACGTCGAAGAACTCGTTCGGACGATGGTCTTGGAGTTCGACAGTGGCCAGCTTCGTGCCGTCGACAAGGATGTCGAACCGGCGGTTGTCGTGCTCGCTGCCCCAGTAGGTGCAGACCAGGACGGCGGGCTGGTCAGGCAGGACGGCCATGTTGTACTGGAACCAGCCGCCGTCGCGCGCATCGCGCCAAGGACGGTCGAAGTCCCGGCCGCTGTTGGTCCGTTCGCCTTGGAACTGGTGCCCCCATTCCACGGACCCGTCGCCCATGTCCATGCTGTCGAGCGTTCGGGCCAAGCGCTCCTGCCGGGCTTTTTCTGTTGCCACGACCTCCTCGCGGTTCGCGTCGCTCTTGTCGACGATTCGCCAGTAGATCGAGTAGCGCTGGCCGAACAAGCGATGGAACGGCACGAGCGTGACGTCCTCCGGCACGCCCACCCCATCGGTGCGGAACATGAGCGGCTTTCCGGCAACGGGCTTGACCCAACTTGTCGGGTCCTCGTTCTCGACGACAAAGAACGGCACGGGGATCGGCGCCGCGCGATGATGCGCCCGCTGGCTGGGTGAAAGGAACATCTCGGGACCGATGCCTTCGGTCCCCAGCAGCCCGCCAAGGACCATCGGGCCGTACATCACCGAAACCAATCGCGGATCGTCGGGCATCCGGTGCAGGTGCAATTGCATGGGCAAGGTGACTTCGATCCGGTCGCCGTCGCGGAACGCCCGTTTCACGCACACGTAGGAGCACGGCTTCTGATCGACGGGCCAGGCCTCGCCGTTGACCGTCACCCGCATTCCCCGCGTGGCCCAGTACGGGTAGCGAATTTTAAGACTCAACTCGACCGGATTGTCGGCGCGGAAGGTGAGCCTGGTCACTTCCTCCTCGGGGAATCGCGTCTCTTGCCGCAGCACGAGGCCCTTTTCCTTCCAGGTCAGTTCCGAGGGGATGAACAGGTTGACGTACAGGGTGTCGGCGCCGCGGAAGTAAATGCTGTCGCCGTACTTGGCGTGGTTTTCCATGCCCGTGCCGGTGCAGCACCAGAACGAGTCGTGCGGCGTGCAGAACACTTTGAAATGCCCTGGGTTCATGGCGACGTAGTACATCATCATGCCCGTCTCCGGGTCCTGGGTGGCCAGGATGCCGTTGTACAGGGCGCGTTCGTAATAGTCGGCGTATTCGGCTTGGGGCTCCCACGAGAAGAGGTGCCGCGTGAGCTTGAGCATATTGTAAACGCAGCAGCTTTCCTGCGATTCGGGGCTGAGTTCGTTGGCCAGCATGTCGGGATCGGTGCGCCAGTGCTCGTAGTTGCTCGTGCCGCCGGTGCAGTAGCAGCGGTGCCCGGTCACCTGGTGCCAGAAGAAATGGGCGATGTCGTGATCGCGCCGGTTGCCCGTCAATTCGTACTGCCGCGCGGTACCGATCATGTTGGGCACAAACGAGTTGACGTGCTGCCCCTTGAGCTTGTCCTGCTTTTCGGCCAGCGGATCGTTGTAGGAGCGCTGGGTGAACTTCCGCGAGAGTTCGAGCCACTGGGCGTCGCCGGTCGCTGCGTAGAGATTGGCCATGGCGTCGTTGATGCCGCCCTGCTCGGTCGAGTCCAACAGGTCCTGCATCTTCGCCTCGTCGAACTTCGCGTTCCGCTGTTTCAACCAGCCGGCCATCCCTTTGGCGATCTCGAGGGCCTGCTGGTTGCCGCAGTGGACGTACATGTCGAGGAGTCCGGCAAAGATCTTGTGCAGCGTGTAGTAGGGCGCCCAGACGTACTTATGAGCTTCCAGGCGGTCGAAGAACTCCTCGGGATACGCGCTGAGGTAGCCACGGTCGCCCAGCGCCTTCTGGCACTTGGCCAACTCGGCGACGATCGCATCGGCCTTGGCCTTGAGTTGTTCGTCCCCCGTGCTCGCATACATCAGGGCACAGGCCGACAGGTAATGGCCGATCGTGTGTCCGCGCAGTTCGAGATTCTCCCAGCCGCCATAGGGCTCGCCGGGGGCGTCCAGGCCGGAAGTCTTGCGGAAGTGGTGCAAGAGACGGTCATTCTGCAGTTCATGCAGGTACTTCCGGTCCCGCTCCATAGCTTCCTTGAAGGGCCCGTCCAGGAGGCGGACCTGTTTCAGGTCGAACGGCCGGGCCGCAAACGGGACGACCTCGCGCGGCTGCAGCTCTTGGGCCCCGAGCAAGGAGGCGACGGCCAAAAGCATTCCTGCCAGTCCCAGGTTCCACATGTTCGTCATGGCTTTCAATCTCCTGTAGTAAGATAACCGCAACAAGGACTCGCAAGAGCGGCCGTTCTGCCGCCGCCCGCCGGCGCCTCCGCCGCCGCCCACCTCTCTCGCTCGCTCGCCGACCCTTGGGATTCGCCTTGCTCCGCCCCCCTCGGAAAGATGCCTCGCCCCTGAATGGGGCCCCTGCTCTTCCAACACCATTCCGGCGCCACAGCCTCGCCCAATTCTCTCTCTCTTCCACCCCCGCGTCCAGCAAGTATTCACTCAAACTGAGGGATTTTTTTCGATCGGGTTTTGTTTGGAGTGAGAACACCGGCGCGCAGACCCTTGCTACTCTGCGACCATGCTCTGCCTCGTGCTTGACAGCGAAGGGAATAGGTCCGGTATGCCCCAACTCATCACCGCACAGGGAGATGCGCTATGGCTGGAACGCATGCATTTGATGAAATCTGCATCGGAGAACCTTCACAAGTTCCTTCAGTCTCTTCGACGCCGACCTGACCAGGCCCAAGAAAAAATTTTTCCGCGACGGGCTTGTCGGGCTGCTCCGCGCCAGTTCCGGCCGCGCGAGTTCCTCCTGCGGCGGGTAAACCTCTCATTCCCGCGAAGCGGGCCGGCCCTTGACCCTTCGGCCTTGCCCTTTCGACGAACTCAGGGCCCTGAGCATGGTCGAACGGCTCAGGGTCACCCTGTGGTTCGACCGTGCTCACCGCCCCTCGTTCGACCCACCCGTCGAGAGCCTCTGGGTCGAACGAGAGGCTCTCGACGGGGAGCGTGTCGAGGGGAGGTTCTCGACGGGTGCTGCGGGCGTTTCAGACGCAGATGAGTCTGACACAATACGGGGGCAGGTCACCGCCGCTATCGCCTTATCGGGTCCTTTCTTGTTGACGCACTGACGCCGATGAGCGCAACACTCTGGCAGCGGTCGCGGCCGTCAAATCTCAGCACGCAATACCGTGCTCCCATGAAATCCGACCAGTTTCGGACGTCATACACGCGGAGCAATTGACCTTTCTCGCGGCTGCGGAGCGTCCGCAAGGGGACGCCAAGCTTGCCTTCCTCGGAACACGCTGCGGGCGCCTTGCCGATGAGTTTCTTCTCAAGACTCGCATTGTGGATCATGTCCTCGACGCCGTCGATATTCTGTTTCGTCTTGGCGAACACCACGATTGCGCCATTCTCCACTTCCACGATGTATCGCGACGACTTGAGCAGATCGCCCTTGACCGGATAAAAGATCATGCTCACGCCCTTCCGGTCGACGTCAACGAGGGTTTCCTGTCGCGCGCCGAACATGCTGTCGGCTGCCTTCTCCGGCTTGCCCATCAAGAGGTCCCGCCGGTCCTTCACATCCGCGTCGTTGACGGCGTCGCTGACGATCATCGTGACCAGGCTGCCCGGATGTGCACGACACCCCGCGGCGGCCAAAGCCAGGAACGCCGCCACACCTAGGATCACTGCGCCGGCAGAAACTCGCCAGAAAAAGCGGCCTGCTGAGGGGAACGCTCCTTCATGGCACCGGCACCTCTTCGTGTTCCGCATCGCTTCGTCCTTTCATTCTGTGCATCGGCCAAGGAATTCTGGGGACGCAATACCTATTTCCCAAAAGGGCTCTTCATAACTGAGTATTGTGTCAGCGCAGGTCGCGGAAGTCCATTCAAAAGACCACACGCCAGTTTCTTGGCGATTTAGTCGTCCAGGATGTCTTCCACGGCCAGGGCGCGGATCATTATACCATGGCGGCGGATCGGGGCAGACAACGGATTCCGCGGCTGGTAGAATGCCCCGGCTGGCTTACGGGGACGACGCGCGATGCGCATCAACGACGATCGCAACCGGATCGACCGGGAGGCGGGCGTTCAGGGCCCGCGATGGCACACGGTGCACGAAGGATACTTCGCGGATGCGGCCATCGCCCAGCCGTTCGTCGAGGCGGTCCGGCGCGCGGTGCTCGCCTCGAAACCCCACGTCGTCGCCGACCTGGGCGGCGGAACCGGCTTCGTCCTTTGTCAATTGCGGGCGGCCGGTCTCGGCGGCGACGCGCTGGAGGCCTTCGGCCAGCGAACGCCCGAAAGGAACGTTCACGCGCACGTCGAATCCGCGGCCGATGAACGCGAGGCCCAGCGGCAGGTCGCTGCAATGCTCCTGTTAGCCGTAGATTTCATGGCGCATCGACTCTAAGCGAAATCTGTCTAAGCCACGACTCGCCAGACTGTGTAATGCGGCGTCGTTCCTGCTCGTGAACCCAATACTGCTGCCGACCATAATCCACGCGGTAGAGATGCTCGACCTCTCCGCTCGCTGGTGAAAGCGTCAGGTGTGTCTTCTCGATGTTCAGAGTGTAAACGCCGTGTTCGACGCTCTCATTGCCAATGACGTCCGTGTATCCCGTGTCCGAATAACTGCCATCGGAATGTAACTCAATCCTGCGGCCAGCATGAGAGAAGCCGCCATGATTGTCCAGAAACGACACGGTGCTCTCATGGGCGCAGCCAAGCATCAGCACCCAGCAGAGCAGAAACAACAGTGGTTGGAGGGCACGCATGGTTCTACTCCTAACAAGGATTAGACGGACCCGCATAAGACGCGCAGGTCTGGCTTCCTGTCCGTATAACACGCCATTGATCCATCTCGCGAGGCAGCGATTTTGGCCTCAGTCACTTGCATCCCGTGCCATGATTTATCATGGCATCTTATGCGGGTCAACGTAAAAAGCCTCCGCAACGTGCGCGGACGGCGCGCAGGGGCCGCGGGCGGCAGGCTTAGCGGTAGCGGTCCGACTTCTTCATCGCCAGGGCGCCCGTCGGACATGCTGCGACGCATTCGGCGGCGACGCGCTGGAGGCCTTCGGCCAGAGAACGCCCGAATGGAACGTTCACGCGCACGTCGAATCCGCGGCCGGTGAACGCGAGGCCCAGCGGCTCGCGGGCACGCTCGGCCACCTGGATGCACAGGCCGCACGCGATGCACTTGCCCGGCTCGTAAATCACATCGGGATGCGTTGCCCGCTGCTCGAACAGGCGCCGATCGTTCTTGTAGCGCC
>JAPLMM010000237.1 GCA_026387035.1 Planctomycetota bacterium | reverse complement strand
GTTACGACGGGTATCTTTTCATGGTGATTCACGCCGTGAACATCCAGTCCGCCGTGGCGATCGTGGACACGCTCGAAGTGGACATTTTCTGGGGCCGGTCCTTCGTGCTGACGTACCACTCCGTGCCCGTCAAAAGCCTGTCGGACATGGGCGACCTTTGCGAGAAGGACGGCCAGCGGGTGCTGTCGCGCGGCGCGGATTTTTTCACCCACGCCATCGTGGACAAGATCATCGACAACTTCACGCCGACGCTCGACCGCATCGAGTACCTGCTCGAGGAACTCGAGATTCAGATCTTCCGCAAACCCACGGACAGGCTCCTGCACGAACTGCTGGACCTGAAGCAGACGGTCCTGTACCTGGGGCGCGTGGCCGGGGCGCAGCGCGACGTCGTGGGGCGGATCGTGCGGGGCGAGTTCGGGCCCGTGACGAAGCAGGCGATGGCCTATTGGCTCGAAGCCTACGACCATCTGCTGCGGATGGTCTACACGGTCGAGAACCAGCGGGACATGATCACAACGGCGCGCGAAACCTATATGTCGGTCGTCACGAACCGCACGAACGAGGTCATCAAGGTGCTGACGATCATCGCAACCGTGTTCATGCCGATCACCTTCATCGCCAGCCTGTACGGGATGAACTTCAGGTTTATGCCCGAAATCTACTGGAAATGGGGCTATCCGGCCGCGCTGCTCCTCATGGTGGTCAGCACAGCGTGGATGGTCTGGTTCTTCCGCCGCAGGAAGTGGATCTAGCGTGCCCGTGGCCGCCTACGCATCCTTCAAGGCGCACGCCACGTCGGGAAACACGTCGAAGAGATGGTCGAGGCGCGTCGTGGCCAGGAGTTCGCGCAACCGTTTCTGGGGATTGGCGAGGCGCACAAATCCGCCGCGGCCGTGGGCCTTTAGATAAGCCGTAATCAGCACCCCCAGCGCATCGGAGCAGATGAAGTCGGTCTTCGAGAGGTCGCAGACGATGCGCGTGGCGCCGACGTCGACGGCGCGGAGGAAGGCGTCGCGCAGCGCGGCCGAAGCGCCCACGTCCGCCGACCCCTGGATCGAGACAATCGTACAGGACCCTTCCTGTCGCACCTGGACCTTCATGGCAACCACCTCCTTCTAGCAACGCCGACCCGATTCCGGAAACCCGCGGACGGGATTCGCGCGGTATTTGACCATGCGCACTTCCGTGCCGTTCGCCGAGTAGTTGACCTCGTCCATGTAGGACCGCATGAGCATCACGCCGCGACCGCAGGGGCGCTGGAGGTTCTCATCCACCGTCGGGTCGGGCACACAATCGGGCCGGAAGCCGGCGCCCTCGTCGGCGACGTAGATCTCGACGCGCTCCGGCGAGATGCGATACGCCAGCCGAACCTGCCGCGAAGGGTCCATCCGGTTCCCGTGCTTCATCGCGTTGATGAGGGCCTCCTCGAAGGCGAGGCGGACGGCAAAGCAATGGTCCTCGCCGTAGCCGAGTGCCGCCAGGCGCGCCAGGACCTTCCGCTCCGATTCCCGGATGGCCGTCAGGCGCGTGGGAAGGACTTCTTCGGTCCATCCGGCGGAGTCGCGCGTGTCGGCGGGGGATTGGTCCACGCTAGGTCTCCGCCCTGCCCTCGCCGAGGAGGGCGGCAACAGCCTCCTCCTCGCGGTCGAAGATGCGGAACAGACGGTCCAGGCGGGTGATGGCGAAGATCTCCCAGATGCGCGGGTCGATGTCCGCCAGACACAGTTCGCCGCCCGATTCCGCGAGCCGCTTATGCAACCGAATCAGTTCCCCGAGCGCCAGGCTGCTCAGGTGGTGGACACCCAGGAAATTGAGAATCACCCGCCGGCCTGGAATATCGGCCAGCGCCAGGAGCGCCTGGCCGAACGCCTGGACCTGGTCCTCGTTGAGAATGGCTTCGGCGCGGATTCGGGCCACCGTCACGCCATCGCGGTCCATCGCGTGGATTATGTTGTCCTTCATCACCGTGGGACGACTCCTCGCGCGGGCAGGACAGGGAATGGTAAGCGGCGGTCAGGAAACTGTCAACGCTTTTTCCCGGCCGCGTTTGCGTCAGGCAACAGGCCGCCGCTGGCGACGGACACGACATATTCGTTCGTGAAGTCGTGGTCCCGGCTCAGGTGAAAGCCTTCCTGGATATCCACGCGCCCGATGCCAGTGTCCATGCACAGGTTCCCGCGCAGAGCCGCCATCGCGTCAAACCGGGCCTGGCTTCCGATCAGGATCACGTGGCTCTTGTTGTACTCGATCGAATGGCCCTGGAGATCGATCGCCCCGGGCGTCACGATCCCGGTCGCCTCGTCCACGGCGTCGCGGACGGCCCACATGAGTTCCCCCCTTCGAGCGTGGTGCCCGAGAGGCCCGCGATGGTGGCCGCCGGGCCGGCGCGCGGCGTCCCGCCGACGACCTCAATCAAGTTCTTTTCGTGCCAGCCACTGGCGGACGCGGAGCCGACCTCGAGGGTGGCGTAGCCTTGGAGTTCGACGGAGCCTCCTTCGGCGATGGTCAACCCCTCACGGAGCCCCAGGTAGGCTCCAAGGTTCGGGGCAGACAAATCGCCGGAGACCAGGATGGTGCCCGTGTTCAGGAGCGGGTGGTCGGAGACCACCAGGGATTGCGGCGCCGACTCGGCCCTGAGGGAGAGCCGCCCGTGGTTCTCGCTCAGCCAGCGCAGTTGCGCCCATTCCCCAGAGTTTTGCAAGGTCACGTCGTCGTGGTTCTTGAGGCCGACCTCGGGGCCGGGCGCATTCGGCCAGGTAGCTCTGCTCGATAACGCCCCCGACTCACCCGCCCTGAAAATGGGCATCCGGGCCGCTGAGCCACCGCGTCCTCCGTTCGGCGGGAGTAGGTCTTTGCCCTCCTCCCAGTGCTCATCGGACAATTCGTCTCGTCGCATCCGTGTCGCCTCCCAGGTTCGGCTCGGCTGCCTACCGGCCTTCTACACCTGGTATCGGCAATACACGGATTCGTCAGACAGAACCTAGCAGGCGCCGCTGGGTTTGTACGAACGGATCGCGTCGAACATAGCCACGATGTTCTCGGGCGGCACGTCAGCCAAGATGTTGTGTACCTGCTGGAAGACAAATCCACCACCCGGCGCCCACACGGAAGCCAGGTCGCGCACGTTCTGCCTGACCTCAGCCGCCGTACCGTGCGGCAGCACATGCCGCGTATCACAGCCCCCGCCCCAGAACGTGAAACGGTCGCCGTACGTTGATTTCAACAACTTCGGATCCATGCCCTGGCAGGTGATCTGGACCGGGTTGGATGACTCGAGTCCTGCTTCAATAAGATCGCCCAGCAACGGTTCGATTCCGCCACAACAGTGCAGATGAACGTTAACGTACGGCGCCAGTTCCTTTGCCCGGTTCCAGAGCATTGTGTGCCAAGGCTTGTAGTATCTGCGATACATGTCCGGTGACATCAGCGGTCCGTTCTGCCCGCCCAGGTCGTCGCCAAACAGGATGACGTCGATGTAGGGCCCAACCGCGGAAAGCCATCTTTCCAGGCGCGGCAGATAAAAGTCACAGAGGGCCTGAGACAATCGCTTACAGGCCTCCGGGTACAATCCCATATGCATGAAATAATTATCGATCCGGTACAGAAACTGCGGAACCTCGAACAGGTTGCCGCCGAAGATGCCGAGAATGGCCCGGTCCGTGGACGCGCGCAGCGCACGGGCCCCGGCGGCCAATTCTCCGCTCCCCTGGTCCGTCAGCGGAATATGGCCGCCGGGCGTGGGCACGGCCGTCCACATGCTATGCTGAAACGCCTGTTCGATATCCGAAAAGTCCTGGGTTTTGGGATCGACGTCAGCCCAGGGCCAGTATACCTGCTCGAAATAGAGGCAGCCCTTCTTCATCATGCCCAGGCTGATGCCGTCGTTGGAGAGCAGATACCAATCCTCGCCTCTTCGCTCCATGTTCACGTAACAGGGGATCTTGCAGGGCGTGTCGTCGGGTAACGTCCAATCCCGCCAGTCCTTCTCATCCAAAAGAAAGCCCCGGCCCATCTCGACCACGTCTGCGCCCACGTAATCCAGCACAACCGGCTCGACGATGGCCAGTTGCTGGATTACGTCGTAGACGTAGATGTTGCCCGTATGAATGCCCAAAGCCTTTTTGAACCTGGCGTAGGCGAGGGCCGCGATTCCGCTCGATCGGTGGCCGCCAAAATCAACGGCAACGCGATCCGGCTGTTGATGGTTCAAGGCGGCGATGATTCTCTCTCTCGAATTCATGGCCATGGCACACATATTCTTATTATTCGATGCCCATGTGCTTTTGAATGTCTTCCAACGGCACGCCCTTGGTCTCAGGCATTAAGAAAATCACCCACAGCAACTGCAGGACCATAAAGCCGCCATAGACGGCAAAGATGACGCCGCCGCCGAACTGCCCTGCAACCATGGGAAAAGTCTGAGACACAGCCGCGTTGAAAACCCACACCGTAAATGCACCAACGGCCTGCCCGCGAGCCCGGACCCGGTTGGGAAATATCTCGCTGATAAAGACCCAGACCACGGTCCCTTGTCCAAAGGCATGTGAGGCGATGAATAAAACCAACGCTCCCAGCAGCGTCAATCCGCCTAACTGAGTGAAGTCCTCCCCGTACGTGAAGAATGCGTAGGAGGCCAAGCCGAGGCTGAAGATGTATCCGATCGACCCGACCAACATAAGTTTCCTGCGACCAAAGTGGTCAATCACCCTCATGGCCGCCATGGTGAAAACCAGGTTGACCAGGCCGATGATGACCGATTGCACCAAGGCGTTTCCCCCGGCAGCGCCCGCCATCTTGAAGATCTTGGGAGCATAGTAAATCAACGCATTGATGCCAGAAAGTTGATTGAAAGCGGCAATCGCACAAGCTAGCAAAATAAGCTTCAGGTATTTCTTGCTGTAGAACCGCTCGCGCAGACTGTGGTGTTCCAGGTCCAGCGACTCCTGGATGGCCAACAGTTCTGCTTGGGCAATCTCGGGGCTGCCTTCCAGCAGGCACAGAACGTCCATCGCTTCCTGTTTGCGTCCCTTGGCCATCAGCCAGCGGGGACTGTAAGAAATGCCAAACAGAAGCAAAGTGAAGACGGCGGCTGGCAGCGCCTCGACGCCGAACATCCAACGCCACTCGACATCCCCTAAATCAAAGAGCGTTACGACATAGTTCGATACATAGGCCAGCAGGATGCCCAGCACGATGTTGAATTGCGCCAGCGCCACCAGACGGCCTCGGCTCTCGGCCGGGGATATCTCCGCGATATAAATCGGGGAAAGCACCGATGCGCCGCCCACGCCCAAGCCGCCGATGAAGCGAAAAACGAGGAGGGAGTACCAGTCCCATGCCAGGGCGCAGCCCAATGCGGACACCAAATACAAGACGCCGGTCCATACGAGCATATTACGGCGTCCGATTCGATCCGCGGGCCAACCCACGAGGATGGACCCGACAATGGTGCCCAGCAGGGCGCTGGCAACCGTGAATCCGAGCCAGCCATCACTCAGGTCATAGAGTTTCTGTAGCGCCTCCGTGGTGCCGGAAATGACGGCCGTATCAAATCCGAACAACAGGCTGCCAAGTGCCGCCACCTGAGCACATTGGTAGACGAAGATCTTGTTCTTCTGCAATGATCTGCTCCAAGCAAGCGGAGAAGCGCTCGGCAACGGTTCCCGACGCCTTCTCCTCGTTCACGTTCTCTGCATCCACCTACTCTTGCAGAATCTCGACTTCCCACAGCGAGAAGCCGTGCTCGGTGCCGCGCCGAAGACACTCAATTCGCACGTAGCGTCCTTTTGCGGAGAGGTTTCGGATTTCGTCGGTGCCCCGTCGCGCCATTGCGGTCCGTCACGTGGATCATGTTATCCTTCACCACCGTGAGACGACTCCTCGCGCGGGAAGGACAGGGGATACTAGGCCCGCGTTAGAAAGGTGTCAACGCTTTTCCACCCCGCCGCTCACTTGGGGGTGCACCCCTCACTTGGCCACCCGGGCGCGCCCCAGGAGCACCGCAACGGCCGCGGCGGCGAGGTACGGCCAGAGGTCGGCGAGGGTCGCGCGGCGGCGAGCCTCGATCGACCGCCGAATCGCCTCGACGGCGGCCTTGGAATCGTCCCGGCCGGGACCCGCCTGGAACCCTTCATCGGACCCGATGAACGATACGCCATACGCGCCGGCTTCGTCGGAGTAGAAGGCCGGCTGCGCCGGGGCGAGGCGGTTCCGCCCGGCCCCTCGACTGCGCTCGGGGCAGGCCATCGGTTCCAAGGGCGCGTAGGTTCGAAAGCCCGTCCGGCGGGCGTCGCGCGGGACAAGCCAGTCCAGCGCCCGCCGCCAGAACACGGGGAACCCGGCCCGCCTCGGCCAATCCGTCGCCGCCTCGTCGAAACCGAAGAGGACAGCCAGGCGGCGCACGCCACTCGCCTCCCAGGTGACGATGAGCGGCACGTCGCGCGTGCCGAGAAGAACTTGTGCCGATGCGCCCACCGTCCACCGCCTGACGGGGCCGAGGCGCGGCGGCTCGAGGTACAGGCCATCGGCCAGAGGATGGTCCGCCGCGACGCGCCACTCGGCCGGCGCCTCCTGGTCCGTCTCCCGGCGCGCCGGGACTGCCCCTTCAGGCGGCAGGACGAGCGCCGCCGGACCTTTCCAGTCGGCCGGCAGCGCCCGCGCAGCGTCCAGAGTCGGAGACGCATAGGCAACCACGAGATCCGTTTCGGGCGGCGGGGCCCCGGAAAGGTCGGGCGTTTCCAGGACAGCGGTATCCTCGCGCGCGGCAAGGGCGCGACGAAGAGAATCGTCGCAATCGCCCGTCACTAGAACACGAAGATCCCGGCCGGGCTCCAACACGAGGTAGGCGGCATCGTCTGCCGGAAAACCATCCGCCCGTTCCGCAAGTGCGACCCGAAGTCGAACGGGGGGGCGGCCCGGCATGGCGAGAACACGCTCGGCGGATGCTCCGGGGGCGAGAAAGCGCGGGAGTTCGGCCAACCGATTGCCGTCGCCTTCCACGAGCAGATCGCTGGCCCCGGGCGTCGCCGTCGCCCGGGCGGTCACAAGGAGCCACCATTTCTCGCCCTCGATCCGCCCTGCGACGCGCACGAGACCTGAGTTGTGCGATTCCGCTCCGCAGGCAAGAACGTACAGATTGGCGGGCAGCGCCTCCTGGGGCGCGAGGTCGGTCACGAAAACGACTGGCAGGTCCTCACCGCGGGCGGCCTCGGCCTGCGCCACCGGAAGCGCGTCGCGACTCGCAAGGACGAAGCCGCAGGTCCCGGCAAAGCGCCGCTGGAACTCCTCGGCCGTCACCCGCTCCGCGAGGACGGCATTCGAATCGTCGGGAACAAAAATAAGACGAATGGGGGCGCCGCCCAGGGCGCCCAGGACATCCGACATCATAGCCCGCGCCCCGTCCGCGCGCCGGTCCTGTTCGGCTCCGGCCGAGGCGCCCATGCTGGCCGTGCGGTCGATGACGAGCGTGGCCACAGGCTCCACGGGCGCCGCCGTGCGGACGGCAGGGCGGGCGAGCGCGAGGATCAGGAGGAGCACCAGGACCGCGTCGAGCCAGAGGAGCGGATCCTTGAGGCGGACTCGGGCGGAGGGTTTCCCGGCAGATCCGCCGCCCAGCGCTCGCTTCCAGAGCAGCAGCGACCCGACGACGACGTGCCGGCCGCGAGGCGCCAGAAGCCCCCACAGAAAAACGGCGGGCACGAGCACCAAGCCCACCAGCGACCAGGGGGCCAGTAGTTCCATCGCGCGCTGGGGCTCCGGTTCCTACAGGCGCTCTTCCTCGGCCTCGATGCGGACGACCTTCGTCAGCAGAAGGTAATTGTGCCGGTGATACAGGGTCACGATGCCGCTGACGCGCCAACGGGCGTGTTTCCGGCCCTCGTCGGTGACGCTCTCCAGGTACTCCCGCCATCGGCTTTCGAGGAGGCGCATCGGCGTATCTCCCGAGTCGAAGACGAAGACGGGTTGGCCCTCGGCATCGTTGTCGAATCGGCCTTCGCGGTCAAAGAGGCGTTTGCCCTCTTCCAGGGGCGCGGGGCCCCCCTTGACGGGCGGTTTGTACTCGCGCGGTCTGAAGGGATTCTTCGGGTCCACGGGCGGAATGGCGGGGATCTCAACCTCCGGGACGGGGGCCGGCGGCGTGATGACCGGCTCGGTGGCTTCCGCCTCGCCGGACTTCGCAGGGGGCATGGAGGGAATCTTGACCTCAGGCATCGGCGCGGGCGGTGCGAGTGGGGATTCCGCCGATTCGCGCACTCGCGCGGAATCGGCGGCCACGCCGACGCCGACCGCCGCCACCAGGGGCCAGACCATGCCCATCGCCAGAAGCGCCGCCATCGCAACTGCCGCCTGCCTCATCACCGGTCTCCTGCCTGCCGGGGCCGGCGCCGCGGCAGAGTCACCGCACGCCGGCACACCGAGGCCATTGTACGGCCCCGCCGCTCGCCCGCCCAACCAATTGTCCGTTTGTCGGCCTCGTTCAGCGTTCGAGTCGCTCCGTCCGCCGCTCGAGCCGCTCGAGGCGCCCGTTGTTTTCCTCGTGGATGCGGTCGATCTCGCGTTCGATCGCCTCAAATTTCTCGTCGAGCGACCGTTCGATTTCGTCCAGGCGACGCTCGATGCGGTCCATTCGTTCGAGGAGCCGGCCGATGTCCTTCCCGATGCCGTACGGGTCGCCGGGCATCACCGGCGGCGCTAGAGGCCTGAGCCGCGGGGGCTCACGCTCCTCCGGCGATTCTTCGCGGGGCTCACGCCACTTTTTCATCCATTGCTCGACTTCCGGCCTCACGCCCTCGAGATACTCACGCAGCCGGGGGAGTCCCTTGAGCAACCCTTCCGGCAACCCGAGGAGCGGACCGCCTTCGTGCGGGGAATATTCACGGGCCGGCGCCTCGCCCAGGGCGACGTGCGTCTCGTGACGATTGCCCATGCGGTAATAGGTCACCCCGATCTCGTCGCCGGGCTTGTGGGCTCGGAGACGTTCGACGAGTTCGTCGGGCGTCGTGACCGGCCGGCCGTCGATCCTCGTGATGACGTCGCCGGGAAGCAGGCCTGCCTTGGAGGCGGGGCTTGCGTCGGTCAGGCTGTCGATGAGAACGCCCTGGTCGGTGCCGGCAATCTGGCGCATGTCGTCGGAGAGGGGAACAACCAGGATGCCGAGGAAGGCGTGCGGCCCGGCGCCGCCGGGCCCGGACGGCCTCTCGGCGGGAGGTCCACGGCGTGCGGGCGGTTCCCCGCGGACGGGTTCCGGGTGCTCGGCCAGGCGGACGTCGGCCTGACGGCGGGCGCCTTCCCGGTAATACTCGATGCGGACGCGGTCGCCGGCGTTGAGTCGGCGGACGGTCTCCACCAGGTCCGCCCCCGAGTTGATTTTCTGGTTGCCGACGGCGGTGATGACGTCGCCGGGCTCGAGGCCGACTTCCGCCGCGGGGCTGTCCTCGATGACCTCCGTCACCCGAGCGCCCGCCTCGACGCCGCTTTCCTTTCTCGCTTCGCCCGTCAGGTCGCGGACGCCGACGCCGAGAAACGCCCGGCCGGACTCGCTGGGTTCCGCCGCTTCGACGGGCGGGCCGCCCGGCTCGACTTCCCGGCCGTTCACCCACATGCGGACGCGAGGCGGGCCGCCCCTCTCCGATTCGGTACGGACTTCGACGCGGGCGGAGACCGACTTCTGCTCGTCGGCGGCCCAGGCGATTCCGGCGGCGACCAGGATCCCCACGGCCGCTAAGAGGCTACAGCATCGTTTGGCCTTCATGTGCGACTCCTTTCCTTGACCAGGGCATCCTCCATCATATCGCTTTGGGGGCGGCAAGGGAACGGGGTTTGGTGTGGTTGCGAGGTCCGGGAATGCCTATAATCCAGGCCGAAGGGACCGGGGAGGATCTTCGGCCGATGACACAGGGCCTCGTGCGGATCATCGTGAACCCGATTTCGGGCCGCGGTCAGGACCGCCGGCTGCTCGAGCACCTGGCGCTTCATCTGCGCCATCGCCATTTCTCCCTGGAGGTTTGCCAGACCGAGGGGCCGGGCGACGCCCGCCGCCTCGCAACCTCGACGCCCGACGACGCGCACTGCATCGTCAGCATCGGCGGCGACGGAACGCACCGGGAGGTCCTGGCGGGCCTCGTGGGCCGGCAGGTGGCGGCCTGCGTCGTCCCAGGCGGGACGGAGAACGTCTTTGCCAGGACCTTCCGCCTGACCGGCACGCTGCGCGAGATCCTGGGCCTCATCCAGAACGGCCGGCCCGTCGCGCTGGACGTCGGCTTGGCCAACGACCACCCGTTCGTCATGTTTTCCGGCATCGGGTTCGACGCGGCGGTGACGCATCTTGTACACTCGCGCCGGCGGGGTCCCATCGACCGCGGGGCGTATTACGCACCGGTGGCGCGGCTGTGGCTGGATTACGATTTCCCGCCCCTTGTTGTGAAGGTGGACGGCCGGGTGATCGCCGAGGATGCGGGGCTCGTCATGGTCGCCAACACCCCCATGTACGCCAACCGCCTGCGCGTCGCGCCGGACGCCGTGGCGGACGACGGCCTGCTGGACGTCGTCTGCTACCGCACCCGCTCGCGGTGGTCGCTCCTCTGGTACTTCATGCAGACGAAACTGGGGACCCACATCCGCGACCGCCAGATCGCGTACCAGCAGGGCCGGCGGATTGAGGTGACGTGCGCGAGGGGCGAAGTGCCGGTCCAGGTGGACGGCGACGCGATCGCCACGACGCCGGTCGTGTACACCGTGCGGCCGCGGGCTGTGCGGTTGCTGGTTCGGCAAAGGGAAAAGCGGGAATGATACGGGATTTCAAATCCGAGATTTGAAATTCCGGATCTCGAGTGCGCGAAGGAGAAGGCGATGGCAACGCGAGAGGCGAAGGTCGGCAACCTCGTGCTGGCGAGCGATCGGCTCTTCCTGGTGGCCGGCCCCTGCGTCATCGAATCTCTAGACCTCTGCCGGCGCATCGCCGAGCACGCCAAGGCCGTGGCCGACCGGCTCAAGGTGCCCCTCGTCTTTAAGGCCTCGTACGACAAGGCGAACCGGACGAGCGGCTCGTCGTTCCGCGGGCCGGGCATCGACGAGGGCCTGGCCATCCTCGACTCGGTCCGCAAGGAATTCCAGGTGCCGGTCCTGACCGACGTCCACAGCCCGCAGGAGGCCGAGATCGCCGGCCGCGTGGTCGACTGTCTCCAGGTCCCCGCGTTCCTCTGCCGGCAGACGGACCTCGTCGAGTCGGCCGCCCGGAACGGCAAGGCGGTGAACCTGAAGAAGGGCCAGTTCCTCGCCCCGTGGGACATGAAACCTGTCGTCGAAAAGGCCGAACAGGCGGGCGCGCGCCAGATCCTCGTCACGGAACGCGGAACGAGTTTCGGCTACAACCGCCTCGTGGCCGACATGACGGGCCTGCCGACGCTTCAGGCGCTCGGCCACCCCGTCGTCTTCGACGCGACTCATAGCGCCCAGACGCCTGGCGGCCTGGGAACCGCGACCGGCGGCAGCCGGGAGGCGGCCGCACTCCTCGCGAAAGCAGCCGTCGCGGCCGGCGCCGACGGCCTCTTCCTCGAAGTCCATCCCAACCCCGACAAGGCCAAGTCCGATGGGCCCAACTCCCTGCGCCTCAAGGACCTCGAAGCCCTTCTCGCTCAGTGCCTGGCGATCAAGTCGGCTGTGGGATAAGGTCACCACACCCGCGCCGGACACCGCGGCCGCGTCCGAAGCGGACTTACTTCTTCGCCGCGAATAGTTGAAATTCCGAGATCGTCGGCCCTTCCGTGGCGTTGAGAATGTTCAGGCGGATGACCTGAGCGGTGATCGGCCCGAACGTAAGGAGGCGATCCTCCCCGATTTCGGTGCCGCGCGCGAACGTCTGCCACTGGCCGTCGCGCTTGGCCTGGAGTTCGAACTCCTTTGCGCGCCCCGCGAAGGCCTCGCGGATCATCGCCCGGTTGACGGTGACCGGCGCCCCGAGGTCCACTTCCAACCAGGCCGCGTGCGTCCCCCCGTCGGTGGCCCAGCGCGTCTCCGGGTTTCCGTCGAAGGCCTTGTCCGGGCCGTACCCGGCGACGTCCTTCTGGAAGACGTTCGCGGCGGCGGCCGATTTCCCCATCGCAACAGAGGCCGAAGGTTGCACGGCAGCCTCGGCGGCCGGGCCGTCGAGCACGAGGGCCACGACCGTATCAATTTCCTTCCGATCGGCGGGGGCGACGGAGATTTCGATGCCGTCATCCGTTTGGCGCACCTCCGCCTTGCCGCCGCTCAGAACCGATGAGGAAACGATCTTCTTTCCCATCGCGGGCAGCCTGAGAGTGTCGGTCGGCCAGTCGAGGATGTGGACGTAGATCGTGTTTCCCTTCCAGGTGGTGCATCCCCACGACTGAGGCGGCACCGGCCCGCCGCGCGTCCCGTAGATGCTCTCGCCGTACTGGCGCAGCCAGTCGCCCATTTCCTTGAGGCGTGCGACCTGGCGCGGCTCGATCTCGCCCGTGGGCATGGGGCCAACGTTGAAGAGCAGGTTTCCGTCGCCCCCCGCACAGTTGATGAGTACGTCGAGACATTGTTTAAGCGACTTCATGGCATCGTCCGGCTTCCAGGCCCACTGGCGGCAGATGGTCATGCAGGTTTCCCAGGGGCGGTCGATCTGGAACTTGCCGATTCGCTGCTCCGGCGTGTCGAAGTCGCCGGGGGCGCCGGTGCGATTGTTGATGAGGATATCGGGCTGGAGCGACCGGACAAAATCGACGACGCCCTGGCCGCGCGCGGCGTCGAATTCCTGCGGCACGTCGAACCAGAGCGTCAGCAGCGGCCCGCAGTTCTGGATCAACTCCTGGACCTGGCTGCGCAGGTACTGCTCGTAGCGGTCGAGGTTGGGATTGGGCTTGCGCGTCTTGCCGCCGGGGCTGCCGCGGGGAAAATCGGGATGGTGCCAGTCGCAGACCGAGTAGTAGGTCCCGAAGGCGATCCCCTGCTTGCGGCACGCCTCGGACAGTTCCTTGACGGGGTCGCGATGGAAAGGCGAGTTCATGATGTTGTAGTCGGTCTGCTTCGTGTTGAAAATGCAGAAGCCGTCGTGGTGCTTGGTGGTGATTACCATGTACTTCATGCCGGCTTCCTTGGCCGTCTTGGCCCACTCGTCGGCGTTGAACCGGGTGGGGTTGAACCGCTTGTAGAGGTTGTCGTACTCTTCGATCGGCACCTGGTTGCCCCGCGACCAGCCGATCTAGGTGCCCTTGAGGCTGACCGGCCCCCAGTGAATGAACATGCCGAAACGCATGTCGCGCCACTTCTGGAGGCTCTCGGGCGGCGCTCCGGCCGGTGGGGTTGCCACCGGCGCTGCCGCGCACAGGACCGCCAAACCCGCCGCCAAACACAGGACAGCAACTCCCGTCAGCCTTCGCATGGATGGTTCCCTTCGTGTTCTCTGGTCGCGACCCGGAAGCGGGTGAAAATTGGAGTTCGGCGCGACCCGGTCCGAAGCCCAATCCGGTGCTACTCTGCGAAGTAGCGACCCTGCTCTGCGTAGCCCGCTACGCAGGGCGGAGAAGAGAGGGCTACTTCGCTACGAAGCACGAGCCCGCCATCCGATCCGAAGTCCGGAGCCGTTCCGGGACGGGCCGGACACCACCTTACGCCGCCTCCTGGTACCTGTCAACCACCGAAAAGTCGATACAAGCGCCCGCTTCACCTCGACGTGGATCCAGACGCCTTCGGGCATGTCCTGCGCCGCGCGCTTCAGCCGCGGCGCAGCGGTGTGTGACCGAAGCGACGGCGAAGGCGGTTTGCCTCCGTCCAGAGGTCCGTGTCGAGCGACAAAAACTTGACGAGCGACGCCGTCGAGACGCCCA
>JAPLMM010000236.1 GCA_026387035.1 Planctomycetota bacterium | reverse complement strand
TCGCCTCCCAGGGGGCGTCGCTGGTGGGGATGACGCTGGCGCCGGAGTTCGCGCTGGCGCGCGAGTTGGAACTCTGCTACGCGCCGCTCTCGTGGGTGGTGAACCCGGCGGAGGGCGTCGCCGAAAGGCCCTACCGGCCGGACGTCCTGTTTGAGGGGATGGCGACGGCCGAGGAGTTGGCCGAAGGCGACCGCGCGGCTGCGCGGTTGCCGGAGATTCTCGCCGAGGCGATCGGCCGGATTGCCTCCGACCGGCCCTGCCACTGTCGGCGAGCCATGCAGCGCTACCGCGACGAAGGCAGGTTGTGAAGTTCCCCGCTCCCCTACGGGTCGCGGCTAACCATGACGATGTGCGAGACGGCGTTTCTTTCCGCCCTTCGACCTCGCTCAGGGCGACCCGAGCATGGTCGAGGGGCCGCATTACGCATTGCCGTTCCCACATATCTACCCTTCTCTGCGTGCTCTGCGGTCTCTGCGTTGAAATCACTCTTTGGCTGGGGGCGGTTGACCCGTTGCGGCCGGCTCGAGCACGATCAACTCCACCTGCATCAGCGCGTCTTCGAGCACCTCTTTGACCTGCATGACGCGGCCGAAGGTTTCCTGCGGGTCGGCCTTGAGGGCCGCGGCGCGGACGCTGGCCGGCATGGCGTTGACGGCGTCCTTGAGTTCCTTGAGGGTCACCGGCCGGCCGTCGAGCGTCGGGGTCTCGCCCTTGCGGACGACGACCGCGATCTCGACCTTCTTCGGCTCGATGCGATGGCCCGTCGGCCGGATGACCAGTTCCACGGGCGTCCCGACGGGCGGGACGACGTTCGGATTGGCCTCGTACAGGAGGTCGGCGTTGACGGCGGTGGATTCGAACGGCACGTCAATGACCGCCTCGACGAAGTTCGAGAGGCAGACGACGGTTCCCTCGCGGTCGGCGGCGACGAGCATGTTTTTCTCCGGCCGGCCGACGTACACCCACTCGATCGGCCGGGTGACCTCCGCCGCGGAGCCTGACAGGCGGAGAAGTTTGTACGCGGGCACTTCCTTCAGAAGGGTTTTTCGGACCTGGATTTTCTCGGGCTTGGCGCCCTCGGCGATCAACTTGTCGACGCGGGCCTTTTCTTCGTCGCTGACGGTGAAGAACCGGGCGGTGATGTCGAGCGTTTCGCCGGCCGGCGGGCTGAACGCCCTCGCCTCGGTCCAGTGCGCCGGCTGTCCCGGCTCCAGACCCAGGAGCGCGAGGGCGAACGTCACGTGGGAGGGCCTCGCCTTGACGACGACGATGCTTTCGTGCTCGCGCGTCCCTTCGGAGCAGACGACCAGTTCGAGCGCGCCTTCCTGGAGGCAGACCTTGCCTTCGAGGCGGACCTCGCTCTTGGCCGTGTCCACCGTGATGCCGGGCAGCGTCTTGAGGACGACGGGCTTCTCGGTCGGCGGCGCCTGCTGGGCGGGCGTTTCGGCGCCGCGCGCCATGCCCGCCGCCAGGATCACCCAAGCCGTTGCCGTTCCCGCCAGGTGCCAGGATTTGCGCATCGCGTCCCTCCGATCCGACTCGTCCGTGTTTGCGTCCTTCATTCGGCGCTGGCAGCGCTCGGCGCCGGCGGCCGGCACTCCACGAGGGCGAGGATGCAGTAACTGGTCGGCACGACGGGGATCTGCTCGCCCTCGAACCATCGTTCGGCCTCGTTGAACCAGGAGCCGTTCTCGCGTTGTCGGCGGAGGATGGCGTCGGAGAGTTCCGCCCGCCAATCGTGCGTCCGCCGGCGCGCGTCCATGATTGCAGGCTCGCCCCAGGCCGCCAGGGCCCGGGCCGCCGTCATGTAATAGTAGAAAAGTCCCTGCTGGCCGAGTTCGGGGTTTTCGTCGAAGGTCCAGTGCCGGCGGATCCAGTCGAGTGCGGCCAGGACGCGCGGGTCGTCGCGCGCGAGGCCCGCGTACACGAAACTCTTGAAGCCCGCGTAGGTCATGGTGCCGTAGGCCTTCAGGCCTTTCTGGCCGTTCGGGAGGTCCACGGTTCCGGCCTTGGATTCGCCCCCGCCGTGCGGCGAATAGACGAATCCGCCGCTGTCCGTCCCGACGAACACGCCGTCGTTCGATTCACTGCGGTCCTGGGTGCGGCTCAGGAAGACCTGGGCCTTTTTCCAGAGGGGATGGTCCTTCGGGACGCCGGCCTGGTGCATCGCCTCGAGGAAGAACGCCTCGTTCGAGAGGTCCGGCCGCTCGTACTGGCCGTACCCCGCCCCGCCGTACCACGGGTGCCCGGTGTCGATGCTTTCGGCCTCGTCCCACTGGTGGGCGATGAGATAGGCCTTGGCCTTTTCGATCCGGG
>JAPLMM010000235.1 GCA_026387035.1 Planctomycetota bacterium | reverse complement strand
CCCCCTGCTCTTGCCCGGCCGAAGACCTCCTCTGAAAGGTCACCGTTATGCCGCGATTCCGAGGCTTGGAGGCGCCGCTGGAGTGCCACTGGAGAGGGCTTGTCGCCAACCTCCGCCGCGAGGGCACGCCCGACCGCGTGTACCACATCGAATTGTTCCACGACGCCGAGGTGCGCGACGCCATCGCGGAGCGTTTCGGACTGATGCGGGGCGTGGCCCCGAGCGACCCGCATTACGAAAAGCGCAAGATGGTCGCCGTGAACCGTTTCTGCGGGTTCGACTACGTCGTCGCCGGGCTGGCAGGTTTTGATTTTCCGACGCGGCGGACGGCCGTTGAGGATAGCGCGGCACTGAAGCGTGCCGGCGGCCGATCGTTCCAGGACGAGCACACCGGCCCGATCAGCACGTGGGATGACTTCGAGAAGTATCCATGGCCCGATCCGACGGCCGCCGGGGCGACCCAGGCCCTGGAGTGGTACGAGGAGAACCTGCCCGAGGACATGTGCATCATCGGTGGCTTGGCGAGCCACTTCGCCGAGTTGCTTTCCTGGCTCATGGGCTATGAGACGTTCTGTTTCGCGCTGTACGAGCAGCGAGACCTGGTATCGGCCGTTGCGCGGCGTCTGGAGGAGTTGTACGGCGTGTGGATGGAGCGGGTCCTCGAGTTCCCGCGGGTGCGGATCATCTGGGGGTCGGACGACATGGGCTACAAGACGGGCCTGCTGGTCGGCCCGCGCGACTTGCGTGAGTTCGTTCTGCCGGGGCACAAGAAGGCGGCCGCGATGGCTCACGCCGCCGGGCGGCTGTACATTCTGCACGCGTGCGGCAACCTCCGCGCCATCCTCCCCGACCTCATCGACGATGTGAAAATTGACGGCAAGCACAGTTTCGAGGACACGATTGAGGACGTTCGCGACGCCAAGCGGACGTACGGGCGGAAGGTCGCGCTGCTGGGCGGCATCGACGTGGACTTCCTCTGCCGCGCCGACGAGGACGCCATTCGCCGACGCGTCCGCGAAACCCTCGACGTCTGTCTGCCGGGCGGCGGGTACTGCCTGGGCACCGGCAACACCGTCGCCAACTACATTCCCCTCGACAACTACCTGGCGATGGTGGACGAGGGGCGCCTGTACGGGGCGTAAGGGGTCGGGTGGGAACGATTGCGGCCCGAAGGGCTCCTTCGAAGGAACAGGGAGATTTCGGATTTCGGATTGCGGAATGAACGGCGAAACGGCAAACGCCCCGCAAGCGGGGCGGCTAAATGCGAACGGCGCGCGGGGCGGGGCGGCGACGACTGGCGGCGCCTAAGGTTCGCCGGCGCGGGGCGCCGCGAAAGGCTTCAACTCGGCCCTTTGCAGGACGACGTCGGGAGCGGCGTACACGTTCTGCTTCTTGGCGGGCGGGGGGATCTCGGCGCCGCTGGTCGCGTAGCCGGCTTTGCCGACGTCGAGGCGGATGCGTCCGGCGAGGCGCAGGGCGTCGTACCCCGCGCCGAGTTCCATTTCGTAAGCCCCGTCGGGCCCCGTCATACCGTAGGCCGAGAGAACCTTCGGACCGAGGTCCGTGGCGATGGCGGCGCGGAGGCGGAGGCGTGCGTCGCCGAGGCCTCGGCCGGTCTCGGCGTCCAGAACGCGGCCGCGCAAGACGTAGAAATCCGGTCTTGGGCTGAAGCATCCGGCGGCGAGAAGGGCAAGGAGAATGACGAAGCCCGAAATCCGAATACCGAATGAATGACGAAATCCGAATGACGAGCGGCGAAGGACACGAGAGCCGTTGTGCATCTGGTCAGGCGTCATGGCGAGCGCGGTATTGGTCAGGTGTCAGGGCAAACTTCTTTTCGACCTTGTAGCGATACTCGGGCCCGGCGTTGTAGGTGCAGAAGGGGTAGAGGCGGCCGTCGGGGTCGGCGTAGTGGATGACGCATCGGCGTGAGCGGTCGGTCTGGTAGTTGTAGCGGTCCTGGAAGTGCATGCCTGCCACGAGGAGGCTTCGGAAGGTTTTTCGTCCGGCCTGGCCGCGGCCGACGCGTTTGTCGGTCATGCCGTTCAGCGTGTGGAGCCAGCCGTCGAACGTCATGCCGGCCGGGGCGCGGTCGGGGCGGAAATGACGCCGCAGGGCGAGGAAGGCCTGGACCTTGCGGAAGAGTTTGAATCGGCTCCGCTCGGTCTTCTCGGCCAGCGCCCACATGTCGTCGAGCATGCCCTTGAGGTTGAAGAACTGCGGGATGGGGACGGCCCGGCCGTCGGTCCCGACAAAGAGGTAGGTCCCGAGCGCACAGTGGGGGTGGCAGGACATGACGAGGTTGGGCTCGCCCTTGACGGCCGCGAAGAGGCGCGTGAACGGCTGGACGCACGAGAGGGGGAACCAGTCCTCGTAGGGGTCGCCGATGCCGGTCTGGCGGGCGACGTCGTGCGCCAGGTCCGTCAGGGTATAGCGCTGGCGGAGGCGTTCGGCCGCGTCGATGCGTCCGGTGAATGCGACGGGCTGGAACGAGATGCCGGCGATGGTCTCGATGCGCGCGAGGGCGTAGCGGACGATGTCGCCGACCTGGTGATCGTTCAGGCCGCGGACGATGGTCGGGACGAGGACGATCTTCATGTCGGTCCGGCTGATGCGTTCGACGGCCTGTTCCTTTTCCTTCATGAGCGGCCGGCCGCGCGTCTTCTCCCAAACGTCGTCGGTGGTGCCGTCGAACTGGAGGTAGACGTCGTGGAGTCCGGCGTCCTCGCACTCGCGGGCGAAGTCCGGCTCGCGGGCGAACCGCAGGCCGTTGGTGGCGATCTGGATGTGGGAGAAGCCGGCGTCGCGCGCGGCGCGGAGGCAATCGAGGAAGCGGGGGTGAAGGGTCGGCTCGCCGCCGGAGAACTGGATCGCCCGCGCGGGCGACGGCCGCATCGCGCGGTACGTCCCGAGCATCTTCACGACTTGGTCGAAAGTCGGCTCGTACACGTAGCCGGCGGCGTTGGAGTTGGCGAAACAGATGGGGCACTGCAGGTCGCAGCGGTTCGTCAGGTCGATGTTCCCGAGGGCGGTATTGGAGGCGTGGTCCTCGCAGAGGCCGCACTGGTTGGGGCACTCGGAGGTCGCGCGGGTGTTGGGGTTCTCGACGCCATCGCCGTCGGCGTAGTGAAACTGCTCGGCCTTCAGGTAGAGCCGGGCGTCGCTCCAGACGATGTCCTCGAAGAGGCCGTGCTCGGGGCAGGTCTTCTCCATCCGGACCTTGCCGTCCTTTTCGAACAGGTGCGCGGTGATGAGCCGCAGGCATTCGGGGCAGACGGACTCGACCTCTTTCGGCAGTCCGCGCGCCAGGGGCGGGATGGGCCGGCCGGCGTAGGTGCATTTCGCTTCGGCGGTTTCGCGGAGTTCTTCGCCGAGGAGCGGATTCATTCGTCTTCCCTTCGAGACCGCCGAGCGCCGGCGGCCGACACGCGCCAGCCGCCCGGCATCACACTTTACCTTGGACGCCGCATTATAGCGCACGATTCGAGCGGACTTCAAGGACTAAGGCGCGGGGGGCGGGGTCAGGAGCGGCCCTGGCGCAGTTTCTTGACGCGTCGCAGGACGCGGCACCGACCTCGGACTCTGGCGATGTCCTCATGGATGTCCACCAGCGCGGAAAGACGCTCCTGGGGCGTCCTCGCCTGCCAGAACTCCAGGTCCCAGCGGTCGGCATCCTCATATTCCGGCGGCACGATGAACGACCATTCGCGCGCGCCTTCTCCGAGCACGCTGCCGGATGCTCATGGCGGACCCTTTCGCTGCTTTCGGCGACCTCATGCCGCGGAACGTGTTAGAAGTATAATAGCAGAAAACGCGGGCGTGTGCGCGGCCATTCTTAGGTGGGCGGGCGCGCTCACGGCACGGTCAGGGTCAGTTTGACGGCGAGATTGAAGATGATGTGGACGCCGGCGGCGGCTTCTTCTCCTTCACTTCCGGCGATAGAGCCTTGTCCGCCAGTGAGATTTCAGGAACCAACACGCCGCCTTTTCCACCCGATTCGCATTACACCGGAGAAGCCCCAAAAGGCAACCTGGGAAGGCAAGAGCGAGAACAAGATGTGGACGATAAAACGCTCCGTAAGTTTAAGCCATGGCTTAAGCAGCGGCAATGCCTCGATGAAGACGCTTCCCAGCAAGACCACGAGGAAAGAGGCGATAGCCAGAATGATGCCCCACCGCCAGGCAAAGCAAAACCGTTTTTTCCAGACGGCGGCGGCAATGGCCCCAACCAGCCAAGAGCACAGAGATAGTCCTCCAAGGACAAACAGCGAAGATCCCATCGGCCCCCAACCGGATTGGAGAAAATCCATATCATCCGGTCCGCCTCCGAGTAACACGGCTAACACGGCCAAGGGGGTGACGCAAATCACAAGAACACCGATCGCGATTCGAGCCAGTATGTATTTCATTGGCCTTGAAGACCTGCCACTTGTTGCTGAACGGCCTGGACCGACGCGCCGCCCGTAGCGTTTTCGACGGGCCATTATAGCGCTCCCCTTGGCCGGACTTCAAGCGAGGAATCCACGGGGAATCCCTTGAGGAATGCCTGGAGAAACCGTCTGGAGCGGCGCCTCGGCGTCGAGATTGTGCTTGCCTCGTCGCCTCCCGGCTGATATCATTCTGATATCAAGCGGGCGGAGGCCCGCAGGAGGTGAAGCCATGCCTGACTTTCTGATTCGCGGCCTGGACGCCCGGGCCCTCAAGCGCCTCAAGGCCCGCGCCAAGCGGCACGGCCGGTCGCTCCAGAGCGAGGCCCGAACCGTGCTTGAAAACGCCGCCGGTCAATCCATTGTCGAGGTCTTGGCCCGCGCCAGACAATGGCGGAAGAAACTCGGCCGGCGATTTGAGGACAGCGTCCGGTTGATCCGCGAGGATCGCGAGCGATGAAGACCGTTGTCCTCGATGCCAGCGTGGTTGTGAAACTCTTCTTTGAGGAAAAGGATTCCAAAGCGGCCGAGCAGTGTGTGGCGCAGGCTGAGGAACTTTTGGCACCCGATCTTGTCTGGGTCGAAACCGCCAATGTCATCTGGAAGCGGCAGCGCCGCGGCAACCTTACGGCTGACGCCGCCAGCGACATCGCACGGAGTATCCTGGCTCTGCCGGTCGTCACCCATCCGGCGGCCGACCTTGTTCCGGACGCCCTCGAATTGGCCATGCAATTGGATCGCACCGTTTACGACTGCCTGTACCTCGCGCTGGCCGTCAAGACGAAGTCCGTTATGATTACCGGCGACAAGCGCCTGGTGAGCGCACTTGCCGGCGGACCGCTGGCAAAGCACGTCGTCTGGATCGGGGAGCGGCTGGCGGAGTAGTGGACAGGCGGTGCGTTTGCCGATAGAATCAAAAGCAACCCGAGGGAGAGGTGCGGCGATGTCGGCGCTGAACGACATTCGGGGCAGGCGGAAGGAGATCCTCCGGATCGCCGCCCGGCACGGAGCACACAACGTGCGCCTCTTCGGGTCGGTGGTGAGGGGCGAGGCCGCCGCGGATAGCGACGTGGATTTTCTGGTCCGCCTGGACGACGACCGGTCGCTGATTGACCACATCGCCCTCATCCGCGAGTTGGAGGACCTCATCGGATGCCGCGTGGATGTGGTGGCCGAGGACGCCTTGCACCGCGTCATCCGCGCCCGCGTGCTGGCGGAGGGGGTGCCGTTGTGAAGGACGACCGGCTTTACCTGGAGCACATCCGTGATGCCATAGCGAAGATTCGTGCCTACACGGCGGGTGGGCGCGACGAGTTCATGCGAAACTCGCTGATCCAGGACGGCGTCATTCGCAACTTCGAGATCATCGGCGAGGCCTCCAAGCAACTGAGCGACGTCGCACGGTTCAGGGACTTCTTGATCCACCACTACATGGGCGTGAACCCGAAGCGCGTCTGGGACGTGATCGAAACCCATCTGCCCGCGCTCCGGAAAGCCGCCGAGGAACGATTGCAGTCCTGACCGCCCCCCACTCTCCAGCCTCCTGCTGCTGGGCTATGCGGCCCGTAACCTGTTCCCAATAGCGGCCACGTGCCACAAAAACCTAACGTTCGCCAAAGAATCTAAGCGGTTTTACATAAGTTTTGCGCGGAGGTTCGCCGCCCGCCTTGGCGGGCGCAGCGAACACCGCAGCGCCCCGCCCGCCTTCGCCATAGGCTTCGGCGTGGCAAGCAAGCGGGGCGGCGCACCCGCCGCGCACAGTTGCGTTGTAGTGTTCGGCGGGCCGGGCGCGCTCACGGCACGGAGAGGGTCAGTTTGACGGCGAGATTGAAGACGATGTGGACGCCGGCGGCGATGCCGAACCCCCGCGTCGCGAACAGGGCGGCCAGGTAGACCCCCGCCGCCGTGCGAAACAGAAACGTCGGCCACGTGAACGACCCAGGCGCCTGGAACGTGTGGGCGCCGGCAAAGAGCGCGGCAGCGACGAGGACGGCCGCCACGACGGCGCCGGAATGCGCCAGCCGAAACACACGCTCCGCGACGAGTACCAGACCCCCCACCAGAACCAGGCGGAAGAGAAGTTCCTCGTAGATGCCGGCACCAATGCTGGTCATGGCGGCGGCAACCAGGTCGGTCCGGGCGGGACCGGCGCCCGCCAACTCGATCGGCCCGGGACCGGCGGCGAAGGCCTGAAACAGACCGTGCAACGCCAGGAGCGGGACGGCCCACAGGACCGTCTCCACCCCCATCGCGGGCACGAGCGCGGCAGGGAACCGCCAGGGATCCCGGCGCGCCAGATGCCAAGCCAGGAGGACGGCCACCACGAGGCCCGCGGGGGCGAGGACCGCTGAGGGTCCCGCCAGGAAAAGCACGCGACGCAAGAGGAGGTCCACGCCCGCGGCCAGGTCCGGCCGGACCCAGATGAGACCGGCCGTGTAAAAGACCAGGAAGGGCGAAAGAAAAAGCAGGCTCGGCCAGGGACGCGCCGCCTGCGGCGCAAAAAGAAGATTCGGACCGGTCCGGGAGGAGCGAGCGGGGCTCGAACTGTTCCGGCGACGTGGGCTGGCAGGCATGGCGGGAATGTAGCACGGGCGGCGCAGCACGACTACGAAAAAGAGGCGGTCGAATGGCCTTGAATCGGCCGGCGGCCAGGCTTATCGTGCCGATTCGCGCCGCGGGCGCAGGGAGGCCAGGATGAACACGAGCGAAAAGATTCGGGCGTTCTACGATCTGCTGCTGGCCGCCTACGGGCCGCAAGGCTGGTGGCCCGCCGACACTCCCTTCGAGGTGGCCGTCGGCGCGATCCTGACGCAGAACACCAACTGGAAGAACGTCGAGCGGGCCATCGGGAACCTGAAGCGCGAGGGCCTGCTGGAAGCGGCGGCGCTGGCGCGGACGGACGCGGAACGCCTGGCCGAGGTCATCCGGCCGGCGGGGTATTACCGCGTGAAGGCCAAGCGCCTCAAGAACTTCATCTGCCTCCTCGAGAAGCAATTCGGCGGAAGCCCGGACGCGCTCTTCGCGCTCGGCACGGCCGCCCTCAGGGAAACGATCCTGGGCGTGACGGGGATCGGGCCGGAGACGGCGGACTCGATCGTCCTGTACGCGGCCCATCGGCCGGTGTTCGTCGTGGACGCGTACACGGCGCGGGTGCTCTATCGGCACGGGCTAGCGGAGGCGGAGGCGACGTACGAGGACCTGCAGGAATTGATGCAGGAGGCGCTCGAAGAGAACGTGGGGCTTTATCAGGAGTACCACGCGCTCCTGGTGGCGGTGGGGAAACGCCAGTGCAAGAAGTCGGCGCCCGCGTGCCGGGGATGCCCGCTCCAGGAGTCCCTGGAGGAAGGCCAGCCGGTCGGAGAGGAGTGGTAACCGGCCGGCCCTCCTCGTGCGTCCTGCCTACCGGGACGGCGGGTCGGCGTCGCGCGGGCAGAAGGAGGTCGTTTCTGCCGCGGCGCCGACGAGCCTGGCCGCTGCCGCCAGTTCGAGCCGACTTTTCGGATCGTTGGCGAGCAGCGGGTGGTTCGGGCCTTTCAATTCTCCGCGAATGGCGAAGCGGGTCTCCGGCTCGATTTCGTGCCAGGCGGTGACGCCGTTGCGCCCCCCGCGCTTCGTCTGATACAGCGCCTGGTCGGCGAGGAAGACCAGCAGTTCGGGCGAGACGACCTCGGGATCGTCCGGATACGTCGCCGTGCCGAGGCTCAGGGTGATCGGCACGCGCCCGCCTTTCGATTCGAAGCGGTGCTTGCGCGAGGCGACGAGGATGCGCTTGGCGAGAGCGGAAATTTCCTTGTGCCCCGTGCGCGGGCAGACGAGGGCGAACTCGTCGCCGGCGTAACGGGCCACCAGGTCCGACTCGCGAGCGCACTGCTTGAGGACGACGGCGATTTCCTTCAGCGCCAGGTCGCCGAACGGATGCCCGTACTCGTCGTTGATCCGCTTGAAGAAATCGACGTCCACGATGATCATCGAGAGCGAGTGGCCGTAGCGCCGGCTGATCTTGAACTCCGTCTTCAGCCACTCCATCAGGTACCGGTAGTTGTAGAGGGCCGTCAGGCCGTCCGTGATGCTGCGGACCTTGAGCGTCTTGTTGTCCTCGCGGAGTTGTTCGAGGAGGGCGTTCTCTCGCGCCAGGGTCTTCTCGAGTTCGCCGCGGACCTCGCGCAACTGGTCGTGCGTGCTCTTGGCGCGCAGGAGCGCCTGGAGACGCCGGCGCAGGGTCTCTTCGTCGAACCCGGGCCCGAGGACGTCGTCGAGGTCTTCAAGCCCCTCCGGCTCCGCTCCGCCGGCGAGTCCCTTTTCGGCCACGAGCATGACGGGCAGATAACGGTCGCGGCGAAGGCTCTTCAGAACCCGCGCCGTCTCGACGGGGTTGAACTGTCCGCCGCAATCGGCCAGCACCGCCAGTTCCACGGCATCGCTCTTGACGATGGCCATGGCCGTCAGGCAATCGGGCGCTTGCTGGACGGTAGCCCCGACGCGCTCGAGCATGGCGGCGAGGCGCGCGTTGGCGTCCGCCTCGGCGCCGACGACGAGAATGTTCGCTCGGAAAGGCATGTGACCTCCTGTTCATCCTGCCAGGCGAGCGTCGGCCCGCCCAGCCCCTTCCACCTTATGAACTATAGGCAGAGGGAGGGCCGAGGCAAATCGACCGGCCGAGGACGGGCGCGGGGCGACTGTAAGTGCTTGTGAATAAATGACTTGGGAGAGGCCGGACCGCCGGCGGATTTGCGCCCGCCTGCGCGCACAGGGCCGAAAACCCGGCGAAAAACTTAGTGCTCTGTCTCCGATGTTCTGACGCGCACCGCTCACAAGACTAGAAAGTAGAAAGGAGAGAGGAGACCGCAGGAGAGCGGGGCCCAACGGTTCGTGTCGGGTCCGCTGCCGTCTCTACTCTCTCCTCTCTCCCGCTCTCCTGCTCTGTGCTTTGTCGCTCATCCAATGATGAGCGACAAAGCACTAGCCCCCGGCCGAGAGAAGTTTCGACCCCGTCCGCAGGTACCCCAGCCAGGAAACGACGCCCAAGAGGACCGTCACGACCCATATCCCGTAGAGGCCGTACCACGTGGCCGACGGGAACCAGCGCAAAAAGTCGGGCGAGGCGAGCATGGCGGCGATCATGATGAATTGGACGACCGTGGCCGCTTTGCCGCTCACGCTCGGCAAGGCCTGGAACAGCCCGGCCAGCAAGAAGATGATCCCCGTGCCGACGAGGATGAAAAGGTCGCGCGAAACAATCGTCACCGACACCCAGTACGGAAGGCGAAGGGCCGGATGCTCGGTCGAGAGGATGCCTTCGAAACTCAGCAGGACGATGGCGCTGATCATCAGGGCCTTGTCCGCCAGCGGGTCGAGGATGGAACCGATCCGCGTGACGGCGCCCGTGCGGCGGGCGAGGATGCCGTCGGCCGCGTCGCACACGCCCAGAGCGACCGCCAGGCCGAGCGCCGCATAGCGATAGGCGGCGTTCTCGGCTGCGCTCAGCACCAGGAGAATGAACACCGGCACGAGCAGGAGGCGCAGCAGCGTGATGCGGTTCGGCCAGGACATTCGGCACTCCGGATGCGAAGCACGCGACGGCCGAGAAGAACGTACGGCGGGGCGCGAGGGGTGTCAATGCCTTTCTGAGAGGCTAAAACAGGAGGCCGGCGTAGCCGACGGCCGCATCGAAGCCGCGCCGGCCCATCCGCTCTTTCATCACGTCGAAGGACGTCGTGTAGTGGACGAGGTAGCCCTGGACGGCGCCGAGTTCGCGTGCGGCGGCGAGGGTGGCGGCCACGGCCCCGGAACCGCAGGCGTTCAGCCGCGCTTCGGCTTCGGGGACGGCCGCTTCGGCGTCGAGCCGAAGCGCCAGGTCGATCATCCGGCGGTCGTTCTCGTCGCGGACCCAGCGAAGCGCCGCCTCGCCCACGCCCTTCGGCGCGAAACCGTAGGCCGGGCCGTAGTGCGT
>JAPLMM010000234.1 GCA_026387035.1 Planctomycetota bacterium | reverse complement strand
CGCGGCACGCCGGCCAGACGCGCCACGTGCACGCCGTACGACTTGTCCGTCCCGCCCGGGACGATCTTGTGGAGAAAGACGACCTGGTCCTGCCACTCGCGGACGGCGACGTTGAAGTTGGCGACGCCCTCCAGGACGTCCGCCAGTTCCGTCAGTTCGTGGTAATGGGTGGCGAAGAGGGTCCGGCAGGCGATGCGGCGGGCGATGTGTTCCGTCGCGGCCCACGCCAGCGCCACGCCGTCGAACGTGCTCGTCCCGCGGCCGACCTCGTCCAGGATGACGAGGCTCTTGTCGGTCGCGTTGTTCAGGATGTTGGCCGTCTCCGTCATCTCCACCATGAAGGTGCTGCGTCCGCGCGCCAGTTCGTCGGCCGCCCCGACGCGCGTGAAGATGCGGTCCACGAGGCCCACGGCCGCCCGCCGCGCCGGCACCCACGAACCCATGTGGGTCATGAGCACCAGGAGCGCGACCTGGCGGATGTAGGTGGACTTTCCGGCCATGTTCGGCCCCGTGATGATTCCGATGCGTGGATGTTCGCCGCCGAGGGCGACGTCGTTCGGCACGAACTCCGAGCCGAGCACCTGCTCCAGAACCGGGTGGCGGCCGTCCTCGATCTCGACGACGGGCTCGTCGAGGACGGCGGGCTTGACGTAGCCTCGCTCCGACGCGACGCGCGCGAGGCTCCCGAGGGCGTCCAGGCGCGCGAGCGCCTCGGCGGTGCGCTGAAGCCTCGGAATCTCGGCCGCCACGCGCCCGCGCACCTCCTCGAACAGCCTCGCCTCCAGCGCCAGCGCCTTCTCCTCGGCCGAGAGGACCTCCACCTCGTGCTCTTTCAGCGCGGGGGTGATGTACCGCTCGGCGTTCTTGAGCGTCTGCTTGCGGACGTAGTCCGCCGGGACGCGGTCCCGGCGCGTGTTCGTGACCTCGATGTAGTAGCCGAAAATCTTGTTGTAGCCGACCTTGAGCGTCGGGATGCCGGCGCGTTGGATCTCTTCGGCCTGGAACCGTGCGAGCCACCGCGCGCCCGACGAGCCGACCGAACGCAGATGGTCGAGTTCCTCGCTGTATCCGGGGCGGATGACGCCGCCGTCCGCCACACGCGCCGGCGAGTCCTCGGCGATGGCAACCTGGAGGCACTCGCGGACGTCGCCCAGCAAATCAAGGTCGGCCTCAATCTCGGTGAGCAGTTCGCTCTCGCGGTCCGCCAGGCGGGCCTTGACGGCCGGCAGTTGGGCGAGCGTCCCGCCGAGGGCCAGGAGGTCACGCGGCGTGGCGCGGTTGGTGGCGACGCGTCCGACGATCCGCTCAATGTCGCTCGTCTCCGCCAGGAGCGCGGCGAGTGCGGTCCTGAGTTCCCTCCCCGCGACGAGTTCCCCGACGGCGTCGAGGCGCGCGCGAACCTGGGCGCCGGCCGCCAGCGGACACTGGATCCATTGCCTCAGCATCCGGGCGCCGGCGGCGGTCTCGGTCCGGTCGAGGACCCAGAGGAGGCTGAACTCTCGTCGGCGTTCGCGCAAGGTCTCCACGAGTTCGAGGCTCCGTTGCGTCGTCTCGTCGAGGTGGAGCCAGCGGCCGGATTGGACGCGCTCGAGCCGGCGGATGTGGCCGAGACTCGTCCGCTGCGTCTCCTGGAGGTAATCCACGATGGCCCCGGCGGCGGAGACGCCGGCCGACAGGTCCCCGACGCCGAACCCGTCGAGCGACTCGGTGCCGAAGTGGGCCGTCAGCAGGCGCTGGGCCTCGTCGCGGTCGAAGACGAAGCCCGACCGTTCCGTCACGAGCGCGCCGCACGTCTCGCGCACTGCCTGCGCGAGGTCCGGGTCCGACTCGGGCAGGCCCTCGGCGACGAGAATTTCGCGCGGCCGGAGGCGCACCAGTTCGTCCAGCAGGGCCTCGCGCTCCAGGTCCCGCGCCCAGAAACCGCCGGTCGAAAGGTCCACCCAGGCCAAGCCGGCCCCGTCGCCGCTCCGATGGAGGGCGGCGAGGAAATTGTTCTCCTTGTCCTCCAGGAGCGCGTCGTCGGTCAGGGTGCCCGGCGTGACGAGGCGGACGACGTCGCGATGGATCAGCCCCTGGGCCGTCGCGGGGTCTTCCAACTGTTCGCAGATAGCAACGCGGAAACCCGCGCGGATCATTTTCGCGAGATACGAATCGACGGCGTGGTACGGCACGCCGCACATCGGGATGGGGTTTTCGCCCTTGGAGCGGCTCGTGAGGGCGACGCCCATGACCTTGGAGGCGACGCGGGCGTCCTCGTAGAAGAGTTCGTAGAAGTCGCCCATGCGGAAAAAGAGGATGGCGTCGGGGTACTTGGCCTTGATGCGCTTGAATTGTTTCATGGCGGGCGTAGTCATGGCCGCCCCGGTCCTTCCTGCGGCGGCAATCCGGCCGGACCGTCCGGTGAGAGTCTCTGGATCGCCTGTTCCAAATACTCTCGGACGCCCGAGTCCTGCTCTTGCGCCAGCCGGGCCTTCAGCAAGGGCAAGTGTTCGCTTGCACCGTAGTACCAGAACTGTGCTGCGCACTCGGCCCGGACCTCGACGCTTCTGTCGGAGAGACCAGCGATCAACCTCGGAAGGACCTGGCTCAGAGGGAGGCCACCGCAAGCCTCGATGCCGCATTTGCGAATGGTGTCATTCGGGTGGTCCATACATCGTAAGATAATCTCGGCATACAGCGGGTTGCTCGAGTCCAAGAAACGCAGGAGTGGGGAGAAGTTTGCCGTATTGGGCGATGTCAAATAATCGGGATCCGCCTCCTCGGCGTACTTCGGGGCGCTGAACACCTCAAGAAGCCACTGCGCCCTTTGGATAAAGAGGACCTGGCTGCCTTGCGGGTCGTACTCGCAAAGGGCGTACTCGGTCCACTTCTGGTCGAGATTCTTCTCCTGGTATCGTTTGCGTAGGATCGGGGGAATCCGGTCATCCTTGTATCCTTTGCGGCTCAGGTCGCACACCGCGCCACAAAGCACGCGCCATTCCTCACTGGTCGCCGCGGGTGCGAGTTCGATGAAGCGGTCGAAGATGTAGGCTGCGTCCTCCTTTGTAAGTGGGCCAAGGTCGTACACTCTGGCACTGTTGAGCACCCGGCCGTATTCCGCCTTTTCCTCGATCCAGTCCAACGACCCCTTCTCCGGCGGAAGTATCTTGCTCGATATTATGTAGTCAGGCGGAAGGTGACAAAAAACGCCTCCCTCCAATGGGATGCGAAAGGACGTCACGTGGCGCCCGTCTACTTGTTCATAAACCAACGCGTCGGGCCGCCTTTCCGCCGGCTGACCGAGAAGGGCTTCGACTTGGTCCGCCGACATTCCCCTTTCAAGGAACCCCAGCCGACCGCCGAAACCATACTTTTCCATGATCTGCCGCGACTGAGCAGCCTCATCGCTCCCCTGTCCCTTCATGGTCAAGCCCAAGCCGATTTTCACATACACATCCTGGTGGATCGCCATGTGGGTCCACTCGAACAAAACCGCCCGCAAGCCGCCGCGCAGAACCTGGATCTTCTTGACCTGGCCGTCCTCGAGGAAAGAAAAGCGCCACAGCGAGCCGTCCCTGAAAAGGTACTTTTTGTACACCACGGCCCCGCAAAAACACGTGCCGTCGTCGAAATGGTCCTTGCGGTCCAACAGGATGGTGCAATACGGGACGCCGTCGCCGATCACAAGCCGATAGCAACGGAAAAAGGTGTTCTCCGTAGTCCCCATCGCTCCGCCCACAACGGTAAAAGCCTCCGTCGTGGCCGGGGCCTCAAGCCGGATGTGCGGGGACTTCGGGTAGTAGAACGTAACGTACTCGTCCTCGTATTTCAGCCATTGGGGAAACGACGCCCGCTTCGTGGTCTCAAGAACGTCGTTGTCGGGAAACTTGACGTCACCGAGTTTCACGGCGACGCTTATCCCATCGGCGGTCTCGCTCCGGGCCAGGATCTGAATACGCGCCCTCTCGGCGGCAAAGTCCTGGAAAAGAATCTCTTCGGCCATAGGTTCTTGGGTACAGGCAACTTCCAGGGCGCCGGTCACAGCAAGCAGCACTACCAGCGCGCTTCGCACCAACCACCCAAGGATGCCTGTGGGCGTTTCAGCGCCGAACCGGTTCATCGAACTGTCCCCCAACATGCCATGCCGCCGGCGAAACATTGCACCCGACAAGTATGCGCTCCCCGCAGGGGAATGGACAAGGGGAAACCAGGAAAAATCCTCGGACGGTAAGCCCGTCTTTCCAGGCCCCGTTGGCCTCGGACGCCTCTACGGCTTCGGGGCGAGCGGCTGGATGCGCCGTTCGAGGCGCGCCAGGATGTTCTGTTCGAGGAGTTCGTCGCGGCCGACGTCCAGCCACTTGTAGTGGGTCGGGGCGATTTCATCCCGCTCGTACATTTTTGAGATCTGAAAATCATACAGGGAGTATGCCTGGCCGATGCTTTCCGGACCCAGGTTCGGGGCCGTCAGTCTCTCCTTCGTCACCTGGACGAAGACCTCGGAGCCGGAGGCCACGGGCGTGATCGCCACCGTGACGCGCCGCCGCGTCGTGTGCAGGCTCGACTCGATGCGCTGGTCGGTGCCGAGGGTGTCCTCGCGCCAGAACTCGAACCAGGAGGCGCCCGTCAGGCCGCGCGTGGCGATGCGGCCTTTGCTGGCTTCGGGGTACTCGATCTCGAACCGGAGGTCCTGAAGGATGCGCCTAGCGACGTTCTCGGTCATGTCGGCATCGGCCCCGCGCAAGAGGAGCGGATTGTCGAGCCGCACCCGCTCCGCGCACCCCGCGGCCGCCAACGCGAGCACCGCGCCCAGCACCAGGACCGTCGGATGTCTCATGAGGCGTCCTTTCCCTTCGGACCCGCCACGGTGTGGACGCGAAGCGTGTCCGTCCCGCCGGGCCGGCCGGGGAACTGACCGCTGATTATAAGGATCCGGTCGCCCCCATCAACCAATTTCCGCTCGCGGGCCAGCCGCTCCACCGCTTCGCCGCGGAGGTCTTGCTCCTCGTGCGTCGCTCATGGGGCCTACTCTCGCCGCGGGGGGCGGCCCGTTCAAGGAGATTTTCGGCGCCGTCGGGGGCCAAAAAGGGGACGGGAGTCTTTTGTGCAGAGCACCCGATGCTACTCTGCGAAGTAGCGACCCTGCTCTGCGTAGCCCGCTACGCAGGGCGGAGAAGAGAGTGCTACTTCGCTACGAAGCACGAGAGGGCCGTTCCGGCAAAAGACTCCCGTCCCCTTTTTGGCGGCAAATTTCCGTCGCCCCTTTTCCGCGAAAATCGTATAGAATAAAGAGCCGAGTTGTTCGTTTGTTTAGCGGGAGGTAGTGAAATGAAAAGCAATCGGCTTCGATGGCCCCTGGCGGCGGTCCTGGCGGGGTGCACGCTCGCGCTCTTACCGCACGCCGTCCTGGGCGAGGCGGCTGAGGACGCCATCCCCTCGGAGGATGCCGCGCCACACTACGCCAAGGGCGAGGTGAAGTACGGCGAGGCCTGGATATCCCTCGCGGAACTCTTCCAGAACCGCCGCCAGGTCCAAGCCGAGATGGAAAAACTCATCGAGGAAGGCAAAAAAGCCCAGTCCGCGCTGGACGACCTGAATCGGCAAATCTACACGCTGCGGGGCGAAAACGACAACAGCAAACGCCCGATTCGGACGGACATGGCCAAGGCCGTCGCCGACAGACGCAAGGCGGAGGCGGCCCTCCGCGCTCAGTCTCCGACCGAGCCACGCTACGCGCGGGAGCCCCTCCAGCCCGGGCGTGTCCAGTCTTCCTCCGACTCCTACAACGAGGCCACGGACAACTGGCAGCGTGAGGTCCGCCGCATCAGGGATCAAAACACCGTGTTGAAACGGGAATACAGCAAGCGCCTCGCCGAGTACCAGAAGACCAAGGCCGAGGCAAACTCGGTCATCCAGGCGGCCCAGGTCAAGGTCGCCGAGTGCCAGAAGCAACTGGCCGAACTCGACAAGCAACTCGAGGACGCCCAGACGCCGGTGCTGGCGAAGCGCGTCCAGACCAACGACCAGATCCAGTCGCTCGGCCGGCAGGCCCGCGCCCTCCTCGTCCGGGCCCAGGCCATGGAACAGGCGATGCGCGAGGCGCCGGAAAGCGTCCTCTTCCGCCATCAGATCGTAGCGTGGGACGGCAAGTTCTACCTGCTCGACGAACTGCGGGCTCTCTACGCCGAAACGCAAGGCGAGGTCGATCGCGTCCGCAACCAACTGCGGGAAGACGCCCGCCTCGCCGGCCGAAGTTTCCCGGACGATTGGCGCCACCCCCAGCAGGATAAGATCGACGCCCTCAAGATCCTGATCGAGCGCGCGGAAAAGGAAGCGGCCGCAACGCGATGAACCGCCGGCGCCCGCTGCCGCTTTTCCCGGCGGTCGGCCGCGGAACCTGACGCCCTGTGGCGAGCGGTCGCCCGCGCGGGCGAAGCCAAGGAAAGGGGATGCGATGTTCCCAACCCAGTCCGTGCGTTCGGTGCTCCTCATCGCGGTCGTTGGTCTGGCTTGTCCCATGTCCCTGCGCGCCGCCGACGCCGAAGAGGCCGCCCGCCCCCTCCCTAAAGAAGTGCCGTCCGAGAACGTGCCGGTCCCCGTCGAGAGCCTCTTTCGGGACTACATCGTGGCACGCGAGGACGCGCGGCGTGTCGGCGAGGAGCGCGCCGCCAACCTGCAGCGCCTGACGGACCTGACGCAGCAAGTCAACCGGATCCAGGGGCAATACACGACCGAGGTCCGCCCGGTGCGGTCCGAACTCGGCCAGGCCCGCGCGAAACTCGCCGTCTGCAACCGCGTCCTCACGGCCCGCGAACCCCCCAGGCCCGCGTTGATCCGGGTCCCGAGCCCGCCGCACGATACGGACTCCCAGCAGGGATGGCAGAATCGGCGCGACCGAGTCGAGGCCGAGAACCGCGCCATCGAGGAAAACTACAAGCGCACCCTTGAAACCTTCCGCCGGTACCAGGACCAGGCCCGGAAGGAAAAGTCCAGCCTCGAACAGCAGGTCAAGGAACTCGAGGCCAAACTGGCCGCCCTCGACGCCCGCAAGGCGTCCGATCAGACCCCGCTCCTGGTGGAACTGCAGGCGATCCGCGACAAGCAGGCCAAGTCCAGCACGCAAGCCGGCGCCGCCATCAGCCGCGCCTCTTCTCTTGCTGACGCTCTGCGCGCGACCTCCGAAGAGTTGCGTCTGAAGCACGGCATCTGCGAATGGGAAGGCGCCTTCTACTCCGTGGACGAAATCCGGAAAATCCACGACGACCTCAAGGCCGAGTGCGACCGCACCCGCGCCGAGTTGAAGGCCAAGGCCGAGGCCGCCGGCCGAACGTTCCCCGAAGACTGGCGCCCTCCGAAACAAGGCGCCCTCGACGCGCTGCAGACCCTGCTCGACCGCGCCGCGAGCGCCGCGAAGTAACCCGCAGCGCCCCCTCTCAGCCGCGCAGCGCCACCCCCGACCACGCCGCCATCACCTCCAGGACGGACGAGAAGTCGTCGTTGCCTTTGCCGAGGTTCTTCACGATGGTGAACATCTGGCGGACCTGGGAGGCCAGCGGCAGGGGCACGTCCAACTGCCGCGCCAGGTCCGTTGCCAGATTCAGGTCCTTCACCATGTGCTTCAGATAGAAGTTGGGCCGGCCGCCGGCATTCACGATCGTCTGCTCGGCGATACGATAGAGCGGCGACTCGACGGGCCCCGCGTGCAGAATCTCCATCATCGTCTCGAACGGAACGCCCGCCTTGCGCGCCAGCACGAACGCCTCCGCAAAGGTCTGCATCATCGCCGCCACCATCACCGAGCAGGCGATCCTCATCGTGGCGCCCTTGCCGACCTCGCCCACGTAATGGACCGTGCCGAGCGCGTCGAGGATAGGTTTGGCCCGGGCGAAATCGTTGCGGCTTCCGCCGACGAGCACCTGCAGTTTGCCTTCCTGAGCCGCCGACACACTCCACATCACCGGCGCCTCCAGGTAGTGGACCTTGAGGCTCCGAAGGGCCGTCGCCGCCCGCCAACTCATCGCCGGACTCGTCGTCGAACAGTTGATGAGCAGGCTGGACCGCTTCATGCCGCGCGACAGCCCTTCCTCGTCAAACAGCACGTTGTCGAGCGCCCCGTCGTCCGCCACCATGACGACGACGAAATCGGCGCCTTTCGCGACTGCGGCCGGCGAGACGGCCTTCTTCGCGCCGGCGGCGGCGAGGGGCTCCATTTTCCCCGGCGTCCGGTTCCAGACCGTCAGCAGATACCCCGCCTTCAGCAGGCACTCGGCCATCGGCGTCCCCATCAGACCCAGACCGACGAAGCCCACCTTCGTTCGCTTCTTGGCCATCGAAAGTCTCCTTATGCCTTTGTACCCCTCTCCCCCCCGGCGGGACGTTCCGCTTGTGGGAGAGGGTAGGGTGAGGGGGGATACAGATGTCTCTCTTCACCCTCACCCCTGCCCCTCTCCCATCGAGGGAGAGGGGACAAAACAATTTCACTCCACGATGATCGGCAACCGCTCGCCGCACTCCCCGCAACTCGCCCCGCGAAGGTTTCGTCGCGTCACCGCAAACCCCGCCCGCCGGATCACCGTCGCCCCGCAGGCCGGGCACACCGTGTCCTCCCAGCCCGACACGTTGCCCGCGTAAACGAACCGCAGGCCCGCCGCCCGCCCGATCGCCACCGCCTCCCGGATCGTCTCGATCGGCGTCGCCGGCGCGTCCAGCATGTCGTAATCCGGATGAAACCGCGACACGTGCCACACCAGGTCCGGCGACACGCCCGCAAGAAACCCCGCGAGCGCCTTCAGATCCTCCGGGTCGTCGTTGCGTCCGGGCACCAGGAGCGTCGTCACCTCGACGTGAATCCCCGCGGCCCGCATGCGGCGGATCGTTTCCTTGACCGGCTCGACGCGGGCCTTGCAGATGCGGCGGTAGAAATCGTCCTGCCACGCCTTCAGGTCCACGTTGGCGGCGTCGAGCCAGCCGGCCATCGCCTCGACCGCCTCCGCCGTCGCGTAGCCGTTCGTCACGAACGTGTTCCGGAGGCCCTCGGCCTTCGCCAGCCGGCCGCAGTCGCGCGCGAACTCGAAAAACATTGTCGGTTCCGTATAGGTGTATGAGACCGACTCGCAGCCGGAGCCTTTCGCGTTCGCCACGACTTCCTCGGGCGTCATCGGTTCACCCGGCATCGCGCCGGGTTCCTTCCGAGGCCACTGCGAGATCTGCCAGTTCTGGCAGAACCCGCACTGAAAGTTGCACCCGACGGTCGCGATCGAGTACGCCTTGGAGCCCGGGAGAAAGTGAAAGAGCGGCTTCTTTTCGATGGGGTCCACGTGGGCGGCGACGACCCGCCCGTAGGCCAGGCTCACGAGCCGGCCTCCCTGGTTCTCTCGGACGCGGCACACGCCGCGATTCCCCGGCGCGATGTGGCACCGATGGGCGCAGAGGAAGCAGTCGACGGCCCCCTCGGCCGCCTCTTTCCACAGCGCCGCCTCGTGCTCGTTCGCCGATGCCATGTGCCCGTCCCGCGGTCCCATGCCGCTGCGTTCCGAAATCCCTCGCCCCTCACCGCCGCGCCGCGGTTCCCTCGGCGAGGTCCGTCTTGATTTGGATCAGATTCATAATGTCGTGGCGCGTGACGATGCCCACGAGCCGCCCGCCGTGCGCCACCGGCAGATGCCCCTTGTCCGCGTCCGTCATCTTGCGGAACACACTCACCAGGTCGTCGTCCGGGTGCACGAAGTTCTCCTCCCGCACCTGGTGCATGGCGTCCCGCACGTGCGTCACCGGCCAGTCGGCCCGCGAAATCGCCTGAAGGTCCTTCAGCCCCACCATCCCCGCCAGACGCCCGCCCTCCAGCACCGGAAAACTCCGGAACCGGTACCGGTAAAAATACTCGTCCACCAGACGGTCCAGCGTCAGGTCGGGGGGCACCGTGATGACCTCGGGTTGGAGGATGTCGCCGACGGTCATCCCGGCGAACGCCTCCCGAAGGGCCATCTGCTGGTACCCCGCCTGGGCGGCGTTCCGCAGGAACAGGCCGATGAAGACGAGCCAGAGCGGCCCGATCGTGAACTGCCCGCTCACGAGGAAGGTGACCCCCACCTCGAAGATGCCCCAGCCGATGAAGATCGCGCCGAGAACTTTCCCGAACGTCGCCGCAATCGCCGTCGCTCGATAAATGCTCCCGTAAACCTTCCACAGGATGGCCCGCAAGAGCCGGCCCCCGTCCAGGGGGAACCCCGGCAACAGATTGAACACCGCCAGCATGATGTTGATGAACGCGAAATAGAAGACGAGCGCCCGCGCCTGCTCCGGAATCCCGCGGCCGAGCACGAAGTACAGAATCCAGCACACCCCGCCGATCGCCAGGCTCATCAGGGGTCCGACGGCGGCGACCCGGAACTCCGCTCCGGGCGACGTCGCCTCGTCCCGCAAACGCGACACCCCGCCGAAAACGAACAGCGTAATCCCCGCCACCCCGATCCCGTGCGCCTTCGCCACCACGCTGTGCGCAAGTTCGTGCGCCAGAACGCACACGAACAGGCCCGCCGTCCCGACGGCCGCCAGCACCCAGTACTGCCACTCGGGCCAGAGACGCAGGCCGAGCGCGCCGGCGATCTCTTCGCGGCTCGCGTGGGGATGTCTCGCCTGGTACGCGGTGAACCGGTTCAGGTTCTCGTTGCCCTCCCACCACGGACCCCCGCCCGCCATGTCGCTCATCGGCAATAGATACGTCGCCAGACTGTACGCCAGCAGGAAGAAGATCAGGAGCCAACTCCAATGGACCCGGATCGTGATCCCGAAAAACCGGGCGATCGGAAGACCCGAACTTAGAGCGCCTGTGGACATGCCGTTCTGTGTACCCCCGGAGTTGTTCCACTGCAACCCGCGATTGTATCACTCCGCGTAGGAATGTCACTGGAAAAACGACGACATGGTTGGACGGGATACTATATATGGGAGTGGCGGGCGGCCAGCCACTATATCTTGGGCCACACGGTGCGATGTGCCGCTCTTTCCACGACCGCTTTTTCCGAAACGCCGCGGTCCGGTCCTCGCCCCGGCCTCGCCTACCGCCGCCCGAGCAGCCTCAGAAACGCCTCTTCGTCGAGAATCGGCGTCCCGTGCTTCTCGGCCGCACGCATCTTCGTCGAGCCTGGGCTCGCGCCGGCCACCAGGTAATCCGTGCTTTTCGAGACGCTGCCGGCCGCCTTGCCGCCTTCCCGGCGAATGGCGTCCTGGGCCTCGTCGCGGGTCATGCTCGCGAGTTCCCCCGTGACGACGACCGTTTTGCCCGCAAGCCGCCCCCCGCCGCTCGCAGCCTTCTTCATCTTCGGGTCAATGCCGTGCCTCCGAAGTTTCTCCACGAGCGAGCGGTTCGCGCTGCTTGCGAACCACTCGACGAGGCTTGCGGCCACCTCGGGCCCCACGTCTTCGACCTCGAGGAGGCGCTCCGTGTCAGCCTTCGCGAGGGCCTCCAGATACCCGAACGCGGCGGCCAGTGTTTCGGCGAGCGCCCGCCCCACGTGCCGAATCCCCAGGCCGAAAATGACGCGCGGCAGCGAGGCTCCCTTGCTTCCCGCGATCGCCTCGACGAGGTTCGCCGCGCTTTTCTCAGCCATCCGATCGAGGTCCGCCAATTGTTCCACCGTAAGGTCATAAAGGTCCGCGACGTCGCGCACCAGCCGGCTGTCCACGAGTTGATCCACCACCTTGTCGCCGAGGCCGTCAATGTTGAGCGCCTGCTTCGAGCCGAAGTGCTTCACGTGCTCCTTCAGTTGCGCGGGGCACGACGCGTTCGCGCATCGCGTGATGGCCTCGCCTTCGGGCTTGACGACCGCTTCGCCGCAGACGGGGCATTTTCTCGGCAAATGGTACGCCTTCGTCCCGCGCGGCCGCTTCTCCGCGATTGTCTGGACGACGTGCGGGATGACGTCCCCCGCCCTTTCCACCAGGACCGTGTCGCCGACGCGGATATCCTTGCGGTCAATCTCGTCCTGGTTGTGCAGGCTGACGTGGGTGACCGTGACGCCGCCGATCTCGACCGCTTCGAGAACCGCGACGGGCGTAATCGCCCCCGTCCGGCCGACCTGGGCGGTGATGTCGACGATGCGCGTCGTTTTCTGGCGCGGGGCAAACTTGTAGGCCACCGCCCACCGCGGATTCGCCGCTCGAACCCCCAGAACCTCGTGGTCCGCGAGGCGATCCACCTTGAAGACGCACCCGTCGATCTCGTAAGCCAACCCGTCGCGCCGCTCTTCCAGTTTGTGGTGCCAGCGGACCGCCTCGTCGGCCGACTGGAGCCGCGCCGACTCGGGGCACGTCTTCAGGCCCAGCGTCCGCATCATCTGGAGGCACTCCCACTGCGTCTCCGGGCGCGAGGAGGAGGCGGGCGTCATCTCCCAGAAAAAGATCCGCAAAGGTCGCTCGGCCGTCACCTTCGGGTCCAGTTGCCTCAGGCTCCCCGCGGCCGCGTTCCGCGGGTTCGCGAACGTTTTGCGCTCCGCCTCTTCCTGCCGCCGATTGAACTCCGCGAACTCCTTCTTCTCCATGTACACTTCGCCGCGCACCACCAGGTGCTCCGGCGCCTTGGTCTTCCTGTCGTGCAGCCTGAGCGGCACCTCGCGGATGGTGCGGACGTTGGGCGTAATGTCCTCGCCCGTCGTCCCGTCGCCGCGCGTGCTCGCCGATTCCAGAAGCCCCTTCTCGTACACCAGTTCGACGCTGACGCCGTCGTACTTCGGCTCCGCAACGAGTCCCGGCACGCCGGGACGCCCGAGTTCTTTGCGGCAGGTCTCGACGAAACGGTGCATCTCCTCCTCGCTGGTGACCGAAAGGAGGCTCCGCATGGGCGTCTCGTGGCGGACGGGCTGGAAGCCTTCGCGCGGCTCGCCGCCCACGCGCTGCGTCGGCGAATCCGCCGTCACCAGGTCCGGGTGCTCGGCCTCAATGGCCCGCAGTTCCGACACCAGGTCGTCGTACTCCGCGTCGGAGACTTGCGGGTCGTCGAGGACGTAATAGCGGCGGTTGTGGTCCTCAATTTGGCGGCGAAGGGCGTCCGCACGCTTGCGGGCCTCGTGCTTGGTCATCACGTCGCCTTCCATTCTGAACGGCCAACGGCCGCGCTCGCCTCCGGCTCGCGGCTAAGCGTTAAAGGCGCGCTTTGAAACGTTTACGAAGCGCCGCGGCGGGCAACGTATTCAGCACGTCGCGCTTCTCCAGCCACCCTCGCCGCGCCACCGACACGCCGAACGGCATCAGGTCCAGGTCGGCCGGCTTGTGCGCGTCCGTCGAAATCACCATCGTAACGCCCGCCTCCTTCGCGCGCTTGCAATAAATGTCCGGCAAATCGAGCCGGTCCGGGTACGAGTTGATTTCCAGACACACCGCGTGTTCGCGACACGCCTCGAACACGCGGTCCACGTCGAAGCGAATGGGGTCGCGGCTCCCGATGAGCCGGCCGAACGGATGCCCAATGCAGTCTACAACGCCCGACCCGATGGCCGCCAGCAGCCGCTCCGTCATCTTCGCCTCGTCCATCTCGAAGACGCTGTGCACGCTCGCGACGACCCAGTC
>JAPLMM010000233.1 GCA_026387035.1 Planctomycetota bacterium | reverse complement strand
ATGCGCCCCGCTGAAAGAAACGGGCTTTTCGAAGGTGCAATCGGCGAACCATCCGACCATACGCCCTTGGTGGAAGCGCCCGTCGGGGTCCTGCGGGAAGTGCCAGCCCTCGAAATCGCATTCTTCAGCATCCTTGTCCGCCCTTCGACCTTGCCCTTCGACGGGCTCAGGGCCGTGAGCCCTTCGACCATGCTCAGGGCCCTGAGGCTCTCGAAGGGCATGGTCGAACGGCTCAGGGCGGCCCTCGTTCGACCCGGAGGCTCTCGACGGGGAGCATGGTCGAGGGGCCGCGGCCATTTGGCGGGCCGTCTGCCATACGAGGCGTGCGTCCTCGATGGAACCGCCGTTGGAGGGCGAATGGTAGAGGCATCGGCCCTCCGGCGAGGAGAGCCAGGCCGGGCGTGCGCAGTGTCCATAGGAACACCGCGAAGGAGCGGCGGCATAGACGGCTTTGGCGTCGGACATGGCGTAGAGGATAAGAAGATAGAGGATAGGGGGCAACAGGAATCAGTAAGACAATGCGGAATGCGGAACTCGGAACGCGGAATGAAAGGCGAAAGAGACAGCGCACGGCGAGATCACCGACAGGATCGCGAAACCGGAGCCCGGCTTCGTCCCAATGAACTTCGTCGGGGTGGGGGGGAAAAGGGGTTGCAGCGCAGCGGAAATTGCGTATACTGTCGCCCCTCGACTGCACCATAGGGACGCAGGGAGGATCGGGCGTGCCAGCAAAATGCGAAATCTGCGGCAAGGGAAGCATCACGGGTTCGACGATCACCCGTCGAGGCAAGGCCAAGTACCTGGGCGGCGTCGGCCGGAAGATCACCGGCATCTCCAAGCGCCGGTTCCATGCGAATCTGCATCGCGTCCGCGTCGATCTTCCCGACGGGACGCGGACGCGGATGCGCGTCTGCGCCCAGTGCCTGCGGGCCGGACGCGTCTCGAAGCGCACGAAACGCATCGTTCCCGCAGCCGACAAGGCCTGACCGACAGCCCTCACGCGGGCAGGGGATACTATGCCGCTCTCGAAGGAAGAAGTCCTCAAGGTCGGCACCCTGAGCCGGATCCGCCTCACCGACGAGGAAGTGGATCGCTTCGCGTCGCAACTGTCGTCCATTCTGGACTATGTCGGCAAACTGGGCGAACTCGACACCGACGCGACGGAACCCCTGGCCCACGCGCTGCCGATCCACAACGTCCTCCGCAAAGACGAGCCGCGGGAAAGCCTGGCGCCCGAGCAGGCGCTCGGCGGCGCGCCGGACGCGACGGACGGCTTTTTCCGCGTGCCCCGCGTCATTGACGACGGGACGGGGGCGTGAAACCATTTCGGATTGCGGATTGCCCTTCGAGAGCCTCAGGGCCCTGAGCATGGTCGAAGGGCGGATTGAAACGGCAAGCACCCCCGGCGGCGATCAAGAACCGAAATCCCTATGAACGCAAGCGACCTGACGGCCATCCAGATGCGGGAGGCGATGGGGAAGGGGAACCTCTGTGCGCGCGAGGCGACGGAAGCCTGTCTCGCCGCCATCGACCGGACCGATGCGAAAGTCCGGGCGTTTCTCTCGACCGACGCCGCAGCCGCCCGCCGACGCGCCCAAGAGATCGACCGGCGCCTCAAGGCGGGCGAAACGCCCGGCCTCCTCGCCGGCGTCCCCGTCGCCGTGAAGGATAACATGTGCACGGCTGACGGCCGGGCGACCACCTGCGCGAGCCGAATCCTTGAAGGCTGGAAAGCCCCCTACAACGCGCACGTCGTTGAGCGCCTGCTGGCCGAGGGCGCGGTCATCGTCGGCAAGACCAACCTCGACGAGTTCGCGATGGGGTCGTCCACGGAGAACTCCGGCTTCGAGGCCACGTGCAATCCCTGGGACTTGAATCGTGTGCCGGGCGGATCGAGCGGCGGAAGCGCCGCCGCCGTCGCGGCGCGCATGGTCCCCGTCGCTCTCGGGTCCGACACGGGCGGATCCATCCGCCAACCGGCGGCCTTGTGCGGCGTCGTGGGGCTGAAACCGACGTACGGGCGCGTCAGCCGATATGGCCTCGTGGCATTCGCGTCGAGCCTGGACCAGATTGGACCGTTCGGCCGGACGGTGGCGGACGCGGCCCTCGTGCTCCAGGCCATCGCCGGTCACGACCCCCGCGATTCGACGAGCGTCGCCGAGCCGGTGCCCGACTACCTCGCCCGGCTCGAGGAGCCGCTCGAGCCCCTGCGCATCGGCGTCCCGAAGGAATTCTTCGGCGAAGGGCTCGACGCCCAGGTCGAGCGCGCCGTCCGCGAGGCGCTCGGGGTGTACGAACGGCTCGGAGCGGAACTGGTGGAACTCAGCCTCCCCCACGCCACCGACTACGCCATCGCCGCCTACTACATCGTCGCGACGAGCGAGGCCTCGTCGAACCTGGCACGGTACGACGGCGTGCACTATGGGTACCGTTCCAGCAACCACGCCGACATGATCGATATGTACATGCGGACGCGAGCCAAGGGCTTCGGCGACGAAGTCAAACGCCGCATCATGCTCGGCACCTACGCGCTAAGCGCTGGCTATTACGACGCATACTATAAGAAGGCCCTCAAGGTCCGCCGACTCATCCGCGAGGACTATGAGACGGCGTTCCGCAAGGTCGACGTCCTCATAGGCCCGACCAGCCCGACGCCCGCCTTTCGGCTGGGCGAAAGGACCGCCGATCCGCTGGCCATGTACCTCTCGGACGTCTACACCGTCAGTTGCAGCCTGGCGGCCATTGCCGGTATCAGCGTCCCCTGCGGCTTTACGAAGGCGGGGCTTCCGGTGGGCCTCCAGATCCTCGGCAACGTGTTCACCGAGGAGCGCCTGCTCCGGGTCGCACGAATGTACGAACGGGAAACCGATTGGGCCGCCCGCCTGCCGCCCGTCTGCGAGGGCAGGGGATGAGCGCGTCGGAACTAACACCGACCATCGGCCTCGAGGTCCACATGCACCTGGCGACCCGCACGAAACTGTTCTGCGGGTGCGAGGTGGCGTACGACGTGCGGCCGAACTCGCGCGTCTGCCCCGTGTGCCTCGGCATGCCGGGCGTCCTGCCGGTGATGAACGAAAAGGCCGTCGAACTGGCCGTGCGGATGGCCCTGGCGCTCGGATGCACGATCCCCGACCTCGCGAAGTGGGACCGCAAGCATTACTACTATCCGGACCTGCCGAAGAACTACCAGATATCGCAATATGACCAACCGCTCGGTGTCGGCGGGTTTCTGGAGATTTCGGTCGAGGGCGGCACGAAGCGCATCGGCATTACGCGCGTCCACCTCGAAGAGGACGCCGGCAAACTCATGCATGACGAAGGCGGCGGAAACTCGAGCGTCGTCGACCTGAACCGCACGGGGACCCCGCTCCTCGAGATCGTCAGCGAGCCGGACATGAACAGCCCCGAGGAGGTGCGGGCCTATTCAACCGCCCTGCGCCAGTTAGCGGTTTACCTCGGCGTGGGCCACTGCAACATGCAGTTGGGGCAAATGCGATTCGAGCCCAATATCAGCCTTCGCATCGGCACAGGGCCCGACGGCAAGCCCCGCTACACCCCCATCGCCGAGATCAAAAACCTGAACTCCTTCCGCAGCGTCGAACGGGCCGTCGCCTTCGAGATCGCGCGCCACCGCGAAGAGTATGAGGCCGACCCGCAAGGCTACACGCTCGAGCGCCTCGGCAAGCAGACGCGCGGATGGATCGACGACCAGGAAGTGACGTTCCTCCAGCGGTCCAAGGAGGAAGCCCACGACTACCGCTACTTCCCGGAGCCGGACCTCGTGCCGTTCGTGCCCGACCGCGCGTGGGTTGAAAAGATTCGTGCAGAACTGCCCGAGTTTCCTGGTGTAAAAAAGCAGCGTTTTGTCGCCGATTACGGCTTGTCTGATTATGACGCTGGTGTTTTGACAAGCGATGCGCAAGTAGCTAAGTACTACGAAGAGTATGTGAACACTGCGGAACATACAGACGCCAAGGCGGCCGCCAACTGGATGATGCAAGACGTCATGCGATATCTTAACGAGCACAAGATCACAATTGATCAGTTCGGCCTGAAGCCACAGGAGGTGGCCGAGGTGAGTGATATGGTTATGATGGGCGCAATCAACCGGCAAACGGGGAGCGACGTATTAGCGATCAAGATAGAGACCCACCTGCCAACCAGGGAAATTGTCCAGGATCGCGGCATGGCCCAGGTTAGTGATACCAGCGAATTGGAGGCTGTCGTGGACCAGGTTATTGCGGCAAACCCCGGCCCGGCGGAAGACTACCGCGGCGGAAAAGAAAAAGCCCTCGGCCGGCTCATCGGCGAAGCCATGAAAGCCTCCGGCGGCAAGGCCAACCCCCAACTCGTCCGCGACATCCTCGTCCGCAAACTCCGCGGGTGAGGTGCCGGTTAGCCGCCGAGTTTACTCGGCGCGTTTCTTCCCGCCCCAGACCTTGTTCTCGGTGCCCCGCATCAGCCTTGCATAGTTCGACCGGTGGCGGATGATCACGAGTCTCGGCAGGGGCGATCGCCCCCATCTTCGGCGCGTCAATCCTGGTTGCCCAAGTCCGGTCCCACTACCTGCTCAAGAACCCGGATGAGCGGCGGCAGGTCCCTGGCTATGGTCCGCCAGAGAATCTCCCTGTTGATGTCGTAGTAGGCATGCACCAGGCGGTGGCGCATGTCGATAATCTCGCGCCAGGGAAGGGCGACGACATCCTTCTGCCCGTCCGCTGAGACCTGGCTGGCGGCCTCGCCGATGATCTCCACGCATTTCACGAGCGCCAGGGCGAACTGCCGGTCGCGGGCGAGGTCCTCGCACGTGCGGCCCTGGGCGAAGGTGACCGCATCGCGGGCGGCGTCGAGCATGTGCCTGAGGCGAATTCGATCCTCATCCCGCAAACTGCACCTCCGCCGTGGCGAGGACCTTGGCACGGAAATAGCGGCTCAGATCCTCGGCCGTCCTGAGGTCCACCTTCCGCCCGCCGAAATAGTCCGACAGTTCTCGCTCCATCCGGGCCAGGCCGATCAGCCCCGGCACGTGGTCCGGCTCGAATGCCACGAGCACATCCACGTCGCTCTCCGGCCCGAAATTCTCGCGAAGGACCGAGCCGAACAGCGCCAATCGCTGAATGTGGCGGCGCCGGCAAAACTCCGCCAGTCCCGTCTTATCTACCCCAATCTGAACCATGACCGCTTTCCCCAAGCCGGACCGCTTTCAAGGCCATTATACCACGCCGTGCGGCGGTGACAATGAGCGCCTTACTTGTCCTTCCTCTTTGCCCACAACCGGTTCTCGGTACCTTTCATCAGCCTTGCATAGTTCGACCGATGACGCACGAGGACCGTCGCCAC
>JAPLMM010000232.1 GCA_026387035.1 Planctomycetota bacterium | reverse complement strand
GCGGCCGTCGGTTGCGATGCCCATCTCCTTGGCGAGCGCCAGAAGTTTCTTGCGGTCCTTGATGCCGTAGTCCGGCGCCTCGCCGCGCGCCATCGCCAGGAACGTGTGGGCGACGCCCCGGCCGTGGTCCGAGTGGGCGCTGGCGCCCGCCGCCACCGCACGCAGGAAGTTGCGCGCGATGATGGTGTCGGCATCGGCCCCGCACACGCCGCGCCGCGGCCCCTCGCCGAACGGGTCGATCCGGCAGGGGCCCATGTTGCAGATGCGGCAACAGAGGCCGAGTTGGCCGAAGCCGCATTGCGGCTCCTGGGCCTCGAGGCGGTCCCAGGCGGTCTCGATTCCAGCCTCGGCCATCCGCGCCAGCATCTCCTGCGCCGCCGGGTCGCACGACATCTTCTTCGGATCCATTCGGACTCTCCTCGGTTACGTTGCGGAGGACGACTCCGCCAACCGCGCGGCCGCGCCCCTGCGCCTGCACTTGGGACACAACCGTGCGAGCCGGCGAAATTCCTCCCAGTCGTTTTTGGCCCTCTTGAGGGCTTCTTCGGACACCGGCAGGCTGACCACGCGTTCGCCGCACGCCTCGCACGTGAGCAACTTCGCCCGCGCCTTGAACGGCGAGATCTCGATCTCGCCCTCCTCTTCGTGAATCCGGATCTGAATGGTTCCGACGGGACAGACGGCGGCACAGGCGCCGCACGCGATGCAATCCTCGGACGGTTGCCTGAAGGGCGGGCTGACCGCGCGGTCCTGGCCGCGACCGGAAAAACCGATCGCCGCACAGCCGAGGACCTCGTCGCACACGGCCGTGCAGAGGCCGCACAGGATGCAATCGCGCTGGCTCACCGTGACCGTGGGATAAGGGGTGCCCTCGACGCCCATGCGGCGGGCCATCGCCTTGAGGTCCTCGTTCTCGGGCGCACGCGCCAGCAGGAGTTGCATGACCCCGGCTCGGGCCTGGACGGCCCGCTCGCCCGAAACGCTTACGGTAATATCCCGGCGGACGGGGTAATTGCACGCCGTCACCAGTTGCTTCCAGTCGCCGCGGTCCAGTTCAACCATGCAGACGCGGCACGTGGCGGGAGGCGAAACGGCCGGGTGGTAGCACAAGGTCGGAATCCACAGGCCGGCCTTCCGGGCGGCGTCGAGAATCGTCGCGCCCGTCTCCACCTCGACCTTCACGCCGTCTATTGTCACCGTGGGCACCGCACAGACTCCTCTAGACCCTCAGGACCGCGTCGAACGGACACTTCTCGAAACACATCCCGCAGAGAGTACACTTCTGCTGGTCGATCACGTGGGGCACCTTCTTTTCGCCCGAGATGGCGTCCACCGGGCAGTGCTTCTTGCAGAGGCCGCAGGCCTTGCAGGCCTCCGCGTCAATCTTGTAACGGAACAGGCCCCGGCACTCCTTGGCGGGACACCGCTTTTCGAGGATGTGGGCATTGTATTCGTCGCGGAAATAGCGGATGGTCGAAAGCGCGGGGTTGGCGGCGGTCTTCCCCAGGGCGCACAGCGCGGTGCCCTCGAGCAGCACCGCTATCGTCTGGAGGCGCTCGACGTCGCCGGCCTCCCCCTCGCCGTGGGTGATCCGGTCCAGGATGTGAAGCATCTGGGCGAGTCCCTCGCGGCACGGGGTGCATTTGCCGCACGACTCGTCCCGCAGAAAGTTCGTGAAGTACCGGGCGACGTTCACCATGCACGTATCTTCGTCCATGACGATCATGCCGCCGGAACCCATCATCGAGCCGAGTTTCGTCAGTTGGTCGAAGTCCACCTGGGCGTCAAGGTTCTCCGCCGGGATACATCCGCCGGACGGTCCGCCCGTCTGGACGGCCTTGAACGCCTTGCCTCCCTGGACGCCGCCACCGATCTCTTCGATGATCCGTCGCAGCGTGATCCCCATCGGCACTTCCACCAGACCGGTGTTCACGACGTCGCCCACGAGGCTGAAGACCTTGGTGCCGGTGGATTTTTCGGTGCCGATGGAGGCGAACCACTCGCCGCCGCGGTTGACGATGGCGGGCACGTTCGCCCACGTTTCCACGTTGTTGAGATTGGTCGGCTTGTCATGGAGGCCATGCTCGACCGTGTGGACGTACTTGGCCCGCGGTTCTCCGGGCCGCCCCTCGAGCGAAGCCATCAGGGCGGTGGACTCGCCGCACACGAAAGCCCCGCCGCCGCGATTGATCCGGACGTCAAACGAGAACTCCGTGCCGAGAATCTCTTCGCCCAGGAGTCCCAGTTCGCGCGCCTGTCTGATCTCCCGCCGCAGGTGCTCCACGGCGAGGGGGTACTCGTTCCGAACGTAGATGTAACCCTGAGATGAACCGATGGCGTAGGCGCCGAGGATCATTCCCTCGAGGACCAAGTGCGGGTTGCCTTCCATAATCGAACGATCCATGAACGCCCCGGGGTCGCCCTCGTCGCCGTTGCAGATGACGTACTTGGGTTCGCCGGCAGCATTGCGGCACGAACGCCATTTTCGGCCCGTGGGGAACCCGCCGCCGCCCCGGCCGCGGAGGCCCGAGCGTTCCACCTCCTGGAGCACCTGCTCGGGCGTCATCGTCGTAAGGGCCTTCACTAAGGCACTGTAGCCGCCCGCACCGGCGGTCTCGCCGGGCGAGGCCGACGGGTCCGCACCGATGTAATCGTCGATGTTTGTCGGATCGATCACACCGTTCCCCGCCAGAACGATCCGCTGCTGGGCCTTGTAGAAGGGGATCCCGTCGGCCGTCCTGGCTCGTTCTCCGGTCGCCGGGTCCTCGTAAAGGAGCCGCTCGACCACCCGGCCGCCGAGCACCGTCTCGCGAAAGATCTCCGCGACGTCCGGTTCTTCCACTTGCTGGTAGAAGACGCCTGCCCCGAGTGCAGTCGAGGGGTCCCCGGGCTGGATGACCACGATGGGACCCCGCTGGCAGAAGCCGTGGCACCCGACGCACTTGACGGCCAAGACCCGCGCGTCGGTTTCCCTGGCCGCCTGGGTGAAAAGGTCATAGACTTTCCGTGACCCCTTGGCCGCGCAGCCCGTGCCGATGCAGACCCGCACGGACCTCGCCGAGCGGCTCCTCGACTTGAGCAGCCCTTCCCGCCGGTTGGCCAGGTCGGACGGGCTGCAAAGACGTTTTCTCTCAACGACCGTCACGCTTCCGCCTCCGTTTCAGCAGCCTCCTCCTCAGCGGGCAGGCCGCGGAGAATCTCCATCGCCGAGTCAGGACTCACGCCATCGTGGTACTTGCCGTCCACGATCATCACCGGCGCCAGGGCGCACGCGCCCACGCAATTGACCGGCTGGAACGTGAAGAGACCGTCCGGCGTGGTCCCGCCCGCCTCGACCTGGAACTCTTTCGAGATCCGCTCGGCGATCTGGCCCGCACCCTTCAGATAGCAGACCGTCCCCACGCACAGGGTCACCTCGTGCAGCCCCTTCGGCGCGAGGCGGAACGACGAGTAGAACGTCGCGACGGCGTACAGGCGGCTCAGGGGCACGTCGAGCCGCCCGGCCAGCCGGCGCAGTTGATCCACCGGCAGATACCCGCAGTCGGCCTGCAGATCCTGCATCATGGGGATCAGCATGCCTTCATCGCCCTCGTAGCGATCCACGATGTCGGCGACGATCTGTTCTTCCGTTAGTTTGCTCTCGGCCATCCGTCTTAGACCTCAACCAGAGCCGCTAAGAGGCTGTTTCATAACCCCCTCTCCCACCGGGGGAGGGGGAATTGAAACAGCCGCTAAACCGACTCAATCGTCACTTCCGCTCCGCGTTTCTTCAGTTCGTCCGCAATCTCCCGGACAACGGTCAACTTCATGCCCAGTTCCCCCGGCAGGCTGGGGTTCTGGTGGGCCGGGTTGACGGCCCGGCCGACGATGAAGTGAACGTAGTCCACGTCTAACAGCAACCTCACGAGCGTGGCCGCGCCGTCGTTGCGAAACTGGACCGTGTGTTTGTCCGCGCCGGCGCGCAGCAGTTCGTTCGTCCGGGTCAGTGTCAGAATGCCCTCGGTGACCAGGTCGATGTTCTGCATCCGCGCCAGCGGGGGCACATCGGGCTTCATTGTCTCCAGGTCAACCTCCAGCGGCTGACCGAGATGGCGGGAAACGATTGTCGCCGTCGTCCCGCCACACACGATGTGCAGCCCTTGTCGCTTGATGAACCGCGCCAACACCCTTTCGTCCGACGCAGCCTCCCCCGGCGGACCTGTCAAAACCGTGGCGACCAGTTTGGTGCGGACCTTGATGACCGCGATGCTGACATCGTCGCCCGGGGCCCCGGCATAAAGCTCCGACACTGTGTCCGCAAGCCTGTCCGCCACATTTTGGGCCGACAAATCCGGATGCGCGTGCGTCTCCAGGTACCGG
>JAPLMM010000231.1 GCA_026387035.1 Planctomycetota bacterium | reverse complement strand
GGGTCGCCGCTGCTTCTGGAGATCGTCGGTCCGGTGCTGCGGTTCCTCGAAGCGCGTCTGGCGCAGCCGCCGGCGTCCTGCTGCCCGCCGTGAGGGCTCGGAGACGTTTCGCTTGACACCTCTTCGCCCGCCATCTACGTTGCACGCGGAATTCCCCTCGAGGCGCAGGGAATGCATTACTTCGCCTATGGCGCGAACTTGAATCTCACCCCGCCAGGATTGTTGACTTGGCGGTTACCGCAGCGACAATGGGAGGCTTAAGGGGACGACGCAGCGCCTGGTGCGCGTCGCTCTCCGGGTCTGGTTCAGGAGGGATGCCGATGCCCGCGGAAGGAACGCCCGCAAGGTCTCGTTGTCCGCTGAGGGTCAACCGCCGCCTTTTTCTCGGCACGCTGGGTGCTGCCGCCGCCGCGACGCAACTGGACCTGTTGGCCTTTGCGTCGTCGTTGTTTGGCGAGGAGCCGAAGCCTGCCGGCAATCCGGTGGTGAGGGTGGTGTTCGCGCGGCCCGCGCAGGGCCCGGTCGTGAGTTGGCCGGGCGGCAACTGCGACGTCAACGCCCAGCAGGCCCTCTTCACGAAGACGCTGACGGACGCGGCCGCGACGTTGGGCGTCCGACTCGAGGTCCAGGCCGCGTCCATCGACAAGCCGGAGGAGGTGAGCGCCTGCCTCGACGGGCTCAAGGCATCGCCGCCCGACGGCCTCATCGTCTGCGCCATGGAACTCTTCCGCTGGGAACCCGTCAACCAGATCGTCCAGAACCGCGGCGACGTCCCCACCATCGTCTACAGCAACCTGAGCGGCTTCACCAGCCACCTGCAGTGCGGCCGCAACCTGCCGAAGACCTTCCTGGGGGCCAGCCAGGACGTCGGGTGGCTGGCGACGGCCCTGCGGATGCTTGCCACGATCTGGCGCATGAAGCACACGCGCCTGCTGCTCGTGGCCGGCCGCGGGGGTGACAAGACGGTCGAGACCCTCGGCACGACGTTCCACGGCATTCCGAAGTCGCGATTCCAGGAGGAGTTCAAGAAGGTCGAGGAGACCGACGAAGTCCGCGCCATGGCCGACTTCTACGCCAAGAACGCCAAGGAGATCGTCGAACCGACGAAGGCCGACATCCTCGGGGCCGCCAAGAACTACGTCGTCATCCGACGCCTCCTGGAGGCCGAGAACTGCCAGGGCGTCTCCATCGACTGCCTGGGCTGGAAGAACCCCGTGTGCCTGGCGTACTCGCGGCTGCTCGACGAGGGCATCGCGGCCGGCTGCGAGGCCGACCAGGGCGCCGCCCTCGGCATGCTGCTGACGACCCTGCTCTGCAATCGGCCCGGGTTCATCCAGGACCCGTCGCCCAATACCGTCAACAACACGCTTATCGGCGCCCACTGCACGTCGCCGACGCGGCTGGAAGGGCTCGACAACCCGTACCGCGCGCCGTACCTGCTGCGCAGTTACCACACGCGCACAGGCTGTTCGCCGCAGGTCCTGTGGCCGGAGGGCAAGGACGCGACCATCATGACGTTCGCCGGCACGGCGTCGATGGCCGTCGGCACCGGCCGCGTGCGCTCCAACATTCCGCAACCACCCTCCGGGTGCTGCCGCACGGCGGTCGAGATCGAACTCGACGGCGTTGCCGATACGCGCGACGTGAAGGGCTTCCACCAGTTGTTCATCCTGGGCAACCAGGGACGCCTGTTCAAGGCGTACGGTCAACTGGCGGGGATCCGGGTGGACCCGATTGCCTGAGAGATCCTGCTTGCGCGCCCGGGCCGGGGAATCATCCGCCGCCACCCGTGGGAGCGCCGGGTTCGGCAGCGCGGCGATCTGCGAGGCGGCCAAGGACGCCCCCCAAGCAGCTATCGTTCCGGCCTGTACTGGCATCAAGGTCCGAGAATTTCCGTATTCGGAAACGCCTGCCTCAGGTCCTCCAGGCCCGCGTCCGTGATCGGGGTGTCGTTGAGCCAAAGCACCCGCAATCCCTTGAGTTCCTTCAGGTCCGCGAGGCCGGCGTCCGTGATCTTAGTGCGCCTGAGGTAGAGTTCCTGCAGGCCCTTGAGTTCCTTCAGATCCTTCAGGCCGGCGTCCGTGATCTGGGCCCCGTCGAGGTTGAGCACCTGCAGATCCTTGAGCCCCTTGATTTCCTTCAGGCCGGCGTCCGTGATCTGGGTGTCGCCGAGATCGAGCCACCGCAGGTCCTTGAGTTCCTTCAGGTCCTTCAGGCCGGCGTCCGTAATCCGGGTGCCGGTGAGAAAAAGCATCCGCAACTCCTCGAGTTCCTTCAGGTCCTCCAGCCCGGCGTCCGTGATCTGGGTGTCGCGTAGGTCGAGGTGCTGCAGGCCCTTGAGTTCCTTGAGGTGCGCCAGCCCGGCGTCCGTGATCCGGGTGTTGTCGAGGTCGAGTTCCTGCAGGCCCTTGAGTTCCTTGAGATGCCCCAGGCCTGCGTCCGTGATCTGGGTGTCGTAGAGCACGAGCGTCTTCAGGCCCTTGAGTTCCTTCAGGGCCTTTAAACCGACATCCGCGATCTGGGTGTGGCCGAGGCCAAGTTCCTGCAGGCCCTTGAGTTCCTTCAAGTCCTTCAGGCCGGCGTCCGTGATCTTGGTGAAGCCGAGGTCGAGTTCCCGCAGGCCCGTAAGTTCCTTCAGGTCCTTCAGGCCCGCGTCCGTAATCTTGGTGCCGCTGAGGTCGAGTTTCTGCAGGCCCTTGAGTTCCTTCAGGTCCTTCAAGACCGCATCCGTGATCCGGGCGAGGCTGAGGTCGAGTTCCTGCAGGTCCTTAAGTTCCTTCAGGTTCTTCAGGCCGATGTCTGTGATCGGATAGTTGTAGCTGAGGTCGAGTTTCTGCAGGCCCTTAAGTTCCTTCAGGTCCTTCAGGCCGGCGTCCGTGATCCGGGTGTGGCTGAGGTTGAGCACCTGCAAGTCCTTAAGTTCCTTCAGGTCCTTCAGACCCGCGTCCGTAATCCGGGTGAAGCCGAGGTCAAGTTCCCGCAGACCCGTAAGTTCCTTCAGGTCCTTCAGGCCGGCGTCCGTGATCGGGGTGAAGCCGAGGTCGAGAACCCATAAGCCCCTAAGTTCCTTCAGGTTCTTCAGTCCGGCGTCCGTGATCGGGGTGAACATGAGATCGAGTTTCCGCAGACCCTTAAGTTCTTTCAGGTCCTTTAGCCCGGCGTCCGTAATCGGGGTGCCGCCGAGGTCGAGTTCCTGCAGATCCTTAAGTTCCTTCAGGCCGGCGTCCGTGATCTTGGTATAGCCGAGACCGAGTTTCCGAAGGGCCTTGAGTTCCTTCAGGTCCTTCAGCCCGGCGTCCGTAATCGGGGTGCCGCCGAGGTGGAGTTCCTGCAGGCCCTTGAGTTCCTTCAGATCCTTCAGTCCGGCGTCCGTAATCGGGGTGCCGCCGAGGTAGAGTTCCTGCAGGCCCTTGAGTTCCTTCAGATCCTTCAGTCCGGCGTCCGTGATCTCGGTGCTGCTGAGGTTAAGTTCCCGAAGGCCCTTAATTTCCTTCAGGTCCTTCAGGCCGGTGTCCGTGATCGAAGTGTTGGCGAGGTCGAGTTTCTGCAGGCCCTTAAGTTCCTTCAGGATCTTCAGATCGGAGTCCGTGGCTTTGGTGTCGCCAAGGTCAACTTCGACAACCGGCCGGCCGGGGAGTTCCTCGTCCCTGGTCACCAGGCCGCCCAGCGCTTCGATAGCCTGGACGGCCTTCTCCTCCGGATCGGCCTTCTCCTCCGGAATAGGTGGCCCCTGGCACGATGCACACAGGCATACGACCACCGGCAACAGCAGGGCAAAGTGGCGTGTCATGGCAAGGTCCCCCACAGAAACGCAGTTCGGATATTCCGCGTGCGGATGTTACTCTTTTCGGCGGCGCCCCGCAAGACTCGGCGATCTCCCCATGTAAGAAAGGGGCCCTCTGGGCTGCGGTGAAAAGGCTGCTCAGAGGTCGAACGGCGAGACGTAATCGCCCTGGGCGGCGCCAAGATTCTCCAGGCGCCGGCGCTGCTCCGCCAGGACCTCGAAGAGCACCGGCGGCGCGTCCGCCACCTGCGTCCGGTGGAACCGTTCGACGCGGTCCAGTTTTGCCAGGTTCTCCGGAACGCGGATCGTGAACTGCGTAATGTAGGCTTCCCGGGAGTACGGCACGCCCAACACCTCGCGAAAGAGCGACACGAGGTCCTCGTATTTCGGAATCCAGCCCGTCGGCGCGCGGATCGCATCCACGTCGCTGTGGACCCGCAGTTCCATCCACTTCACCCACACGTGCTTGTCGCGCACGCCGTTCGTGAACTTCCCGGCCTTGTCGCGCAGGAAGTAGTTCACGCCGAACACGAACGGCGGCTTCCTGGCCTTCCGGCCGAACTCCAGATTGTTCCGCACGTACTTTCCGAGCGGGATCGCGACGAAGTCCTGGATGCTCATCAGGTTGATCTCCGGGACGCCTTCCTGGCCGACGGTGGCGAAGGTCGTCTCGGTCTCCAGTGCCGCCCCGTACGCGATGATGCCGTGGTCCCAGTCGAACCCCTGCTGAACGGGCACATAGGCGTGCCCGTCGCGCCCGCCGTACAGGACGCCGCTGAGCGGCACGCCCCGGACGGACTCCAGTTCCGGGTCGCAGTTCGCCAGCGCCTCCAGCCGCACCGCATAGCGGGCGTTCTTGTGCGCCGCCGGGATCGGTTTCCCCTCGTCGTCCTTCTTGCCCTCGCGCCAGGCGCCGGAGAAGTTCTCGCCTTCCTTCGGGAGTTCCCCGCCCATGCCGAGCCAGTACGGCCGGCCGTCTTTGACGAGCACGTTCGAGAAGATCACCTCGCCGGGCTTCGTCAGGACGTCGTGGATGAGGGGGTCGTCCTTCTGGTTGACGTTCTGGATGATCCCGAAGATGCCGGCCTCGGCATTGGCGGCCCGTACCTCGCCTGCGAGGACGCGGAAATAGGCAATGTCATCGCCGAGGACCGTTTCGCCCGGCAACATGGCGGTCGAGGTTTTCCCGCAGGCGCTCGGAAAGGCGCCGGCGAAATAGGTTTTCCGGCCGCCGGGGCCCCGCACCCCCATCAGGAACATGTGTTCCGCCAACCATCCCTCACGGTCGGCCTTGCGGATCGTCAGCCGAAGCGCCAGTTTCTTCAGCCCGATCGTGTTCCCGCCGTACTGCGTGTTGACGCTGTAAACCGTGTCCGTGCCGTAGTCGATGTAGATGCGCTTCTTGTCGGCGTCCGCGCTGATCCTCCGCTCGTCCACCCGGCCCGAGGAATGGATCGTCTTGAAAAACTCCCCGCGCCCGCTCAGGCGCTTGAACTCCTCGTAACCCAGCCGGTACAGGAGGTTCATGCTGTGCGAGACGTAGAACGAGTCCGTGCATTCGACGCAGGGGATGCTGAAGACCGAACCGAGAGGCCCAAGCGTGAGGAACCGGACGATCATCGTCCGCCCGCGCATCGCCCCCTTCAAGAGGCCGCGGATTTCCGCCAGCCCCGCTTCCCGCTCAACCTGGTTCAACGCCCTCGGAAACGATTCGCCCTCCGGCACAAGATACCGGGTGACCTCGCGGTCGCGGCCCTGATCCAGAATGCCGTCAAAGTGGACGGTGTGGCCGCCGATCGCCAGAGGGGTTTCCTCGCCGGCCTCGCCGGCCCGGCGGCGCGTCAGGTCAACCATTTCCTCCGAGTCGTCGCAGATGAGGACCGAGTCCGGTTCGCAGAGCGCGACGGCATCGGCGACGAAGGCCCGAAGGGCGTCGTTCCGCAGCGCCTCGAGCCGCCCCAGATTCTCCGCGTCCAGTTTGCCCTTGAGCACGCTCGCGTATCCCTTGTCCATCGGCGCCCGCCCCTTGGTCCAAAACCCTTCTGCGGCCTCTTGGGGGACCGCCCCGCCGAGGATTTCTGCGGCCCCCGGAAGGACATGCGGCCCGGCAGGCCCGGGCCCTTAATGGGACGAAGTATAAGAGGAGAGGCGACGGGTGTCAATCCCCTCACCGAGGCCGCTTGAAAACTTGTGTGCGACCGGCGCCGCGACAAAAAGCCGGGGAGATCCGGCAGTCACGTCGGATCTCCCCAAGAAGTTTCTCAACGCTGTGACTTCAACGGTGACCGGCTGAAGTCATCCTACTTTTTCTTCTTTCCCTTCTTCGCGGTTTTCCTCTTGGCTTTTTTCTTCTTCGCTACTTTCTTTTTCTTCTTCGCCATCAGCAGTCCTCCTTTCAGAGAGACCCGTTACACTTCAACGACAACGCCTATGACTTGATGCTAGACCGCGCCGAGAACCGTGTCAACAACTTTTTCGGAATTGCTGCGCTTTTTTTTGGCGTCGCGTCCGGCACGACTTCGTCTCCGCTCTCCTGGCGCGTTATCGGCCTGCAGCACGCCCCTTCTTAAGAAAATTCACCTCGACGCGCGCCGGCGAATCAATCGACACCAGTCGTCAGGGCTCCCGCGCCGGCGCCGCCACCGACTCCAGCGCCGCACGCACGACCGGATCGTCCGCCAATTCCTCCGGCACCGACTCCGCCTCCGACGCCTCCACATCCGGCACCACGCCTCGACCGTCGAGGCACTCGTCCTCGGCGTCGTACACGCGCGCGATCGTGACCGACACGGCGCTCGCGCCCCACTCGATCGGCAAATAGATCTGCACCGCCCCCTTGCCGAACGTCGTCGTCCCCACGACCCTCGCACGCTCGTGCCTCGCCAGCGCCGACGCGACGATCTCTGCCGCGCTCGCCGTCCGCCCGTTCACCAGAACCGCCAGCGGACCCTTCCACGCCGGACGCGCCAGCCACGGCACGTCGTACGTCCATGTGGCCCCCAGAACCCGGCCCCGCGTCCGGGCCACCCGGCCCCCCTCCAAAAGGGCTCCAGCCACGTCTATGGCCGAAAACAGCGACCCCCCGGGATTGTCCCGCAAGTCCAGAATAAGGGCCTGGGCCCCCTGGTCCGCCAATTGCCGGACGGCCCGGCGAAACGGCTTCTCCACCCCATCCCGAAAGTCCGCCAGCCGCAGGTACCCCACTCGCCGCTCCGCGTCCACCATCTGGACATCCTGCACGGCCGGCACCGAGAGGACGCGCCGGACGACCGCGACCTCGCGCGGCCCCTCGTCACCGGCCGACAGAACCTTCAGCGTGACGCTCGTCCCCGCCTTGCCGCGGAGCCGCCGCGTCACCTGTCCTACGCTGAGCGGCGCGACGGGATCGCCGTCCACGCTCAGGAGTTCGTCGCCCGGTTTCAGACCGGCGGCCTCCGCCGGGCCGCCTTCAAAAACACTCGTGATGAGTACGCGCCCGTCACGCTTCTCGATTGCCGCGCCTATCCCCGTGTACCGCCCCTCGATCTGTTCTTCGTACACCCGCAACATCTCGGGCGTCAGAAACCGCGTGTACGGGTCCAGGCTGTCCATCGCGCCGAAGAGAAACTCGGCGACGACCGCACCGTCCGGCACGCCGAGCAGCGCGCGATTTTTCTCCATGGCCACCGCGAGCCAATCGGCCGCCTGACACGCGAACCACGGATTCCCGGCGCGCGACTTCAGGATCAGAATTTCGAGCGCCTCCGCGAAGCGCCGTCGGCGCTCCTCGTCGCGCGCCTCGCAAAATCGCTCGCGAAACTCCGCGCTCTCCATCGCCGCGCGAAGGCTCTCCATCCCCGCGACCACCAGGTCACGGTACGTCACCCGCTCGACGTACAGCCAGACGACCGCCTGCACGACATCCATATACACTGCGAGGCCGACCCATCCGTTCATTTGTCGGGCCGAGTCAGCCAGCGACTTGTCCGACCATCGCCGCGCCGCCGCCGCCACCAGATCCGCGCGCGGACGGCCCCCGCCGATTTCTCCCGCCGGCCCCGAGGGGGACACGCGAACCACGTGGTCCCGCGAGGAGGGCCAATAGGCGCCCTGAGGGAAGATCGTGCAGCCCGCCACCGCAAGCGAAACGGAAAGGATCAGCAAGAGGAAAGCCGCCCGGCGCCGAAAAGGCCCACAGCCGAGGCGGCCAGAGGACTCGCGCATCACGTGCCACCATCCCCAAACAGGTCGTCGAACCGCTTGCGGGCCTCTTCGGCCGAGAGGCGTTTCTCCGCGGGCTTCTCCGCGGGCTTCTCCGCGGGCTTCTCCGCGGGCTTGCCGGAGGGCTTCTCGGCGGAGGGCGGGCCGAAGGCGAACTCGTCGCAGAAGTTCTGGCCGCGGCGGTCGTGGACCGCGTCGGTCGTGGGGATGCGGCAATCGTTCAGTGCCGCGTCGTAGTTCACGCAGTTGGTGCACGTGTGCAGGTAGGCCGCGCACTCCGGACACTCGTCCCGCACGCCGATGCGGTCCTTGCCTTCCCACTCGGCGCCGCATTTCGGGCAACGGATTCTCATGCCCCGACCTCGCGCCGCCGGACGTGCGCTCTGCCGGCGGAAATCTTCTCGCCACGCATTCTAAATCGCGGCGAGTTTTCAGGCAAGGCGCAAAGCGGACCGCTCGAAAGGGAAAGACGACCGACGGTTCAGGCGGGACGCCCCGTGCGGTCGAACGCTTCAGCCGCGAGCGCCGCGCCGAGGATCCCTGCGTCGCCGCCCAGCGTGCTCCAGCAGATTTCGCACCCGCTCGACGCCCGCTCGAAAGCCGTCTCGCGCACCCGGCGGCGAATCCCGCTCAAAAACTCGTCTCCCGCCCCCATCATGCCGCCCGTCAACACCACCATCTCCGGATTGAGGACGTGCAGGATGCTCGTGATGCCCGAAGCGAGATAGTCGGCCGTCTCCTCCACGATGCGCTTCGCGAGGGCGTCGCCCCCCTCCGCCGCCTCGAAGACATCGCGGCAGGTGAAGTCGGGCTGCTCGGCCAGGGCGGACGGGTCGCCGGCCTCGATGCGTTCGCCCATGCGGGCGACGACGGCCGTCGCCGACGCGTACGCTTCGAGGCATCCCCGGTTCCCGCAGCCGCACCGCCGACCCCCGTGCCGGATGACCATGTGCCCCAGTTCGGCCCCCGTGTCGGTCGAACCGCGAAACAGGCGCCCGTCCAGAATGATGCCGCCGCCTATCCCTGTGCCGAGCGTCAGGAGAGCCAGATTCCGGACGTCGCGTCCGGCCCCGCATCGAAACTCGCCGTAGGCGGCCACGTTCGCGTCGTTCTCCAGGATCACCGGCCGGCCAAGGTTCTGGTGAAGTCGATCGCTCACGGGAACGTCTCGCCAACCGGGCAGATTCGGCGCGAAGACCACCACGCCGGCCCTCGAATCCAACGGCCCCGGCGCCCCGACCCCGACGGCCGAGACGTCCGCGAGGTCGATAGGCGCCGCCTCGCACAGCGCGCGGACGGCGCCCGCGATGCGCGCCAGGACGTGGTCGGGCCCGCGGTCGGCTTCGGTGGCAGCGGAATGGCGAAGCAGCAGTTCGCCCTCGGCGGAGACCAGACCCAACTTCAGATTCGTCCCGCCGAGGTCGACGCCTGCGTAGCATCCGGCCTTCGCAGCCGAAGCGGCTGCTTCGGCGGAGTAGGCTCCTGCGGAGATGTATCGTTTGCTCATGGCGTTTTACCTGAAGGGGTTCGCGTTTCGGGAGGTCGGGCGCCCGCCTCAGAAAAATCTCTCTTGGCCGAAGACGCCGCAAGAGTCTTGCGCCACTTGGCGATCGCCTTCAAGCGGTTCTCCAGGGGTGCGGCCGGATCGTAGCCATGGTCCGTCCGCCCCGTGACTGCTTCCAGGGCCGCCAGGATTCTCCTCTCGACGGCGGCACGGCCTTCGCGAGCGGCGCTTTCGAGCGCCTCCAGGAGCCCGCCCGCCGCCGGCCGGCCGATCTTCTTCAGCGCTGCCATGGCCGTCTGCACCTGCTCATCGGATCCACTGAGGTTGGCGATGGCCCGCGCGACGGCTGCCTTGACGGCCTCGCCCTGCAATTGGTCGAATGCCTGCGCCTGTTCGGCCGCCGGCCAGTCAGAGCGTGCGGCCTTGAAGGCGTCGATGAGTTCAAGCGCCTGCTCCGGCTTGTCGGTGCGCACAAGGACCTCGGCGCGCGCGAGGACAGCCTTGACGAGCGGCCCGCGGTCCGCCGGCTCGAGCGCCTCGGTCGTCCGCGCCAGGACCTGGCCCGCCTCGCCGTAGGGCCCCTTCTCCAGGAGGATCAGTCCTAACTGCTGTTGGAGTTCCTGCCGCCTTTCGCGGTTTTCCGAAGGCGTATCGGCCAAGAGTTGCCGAAGCACCGGCGCCGCCTTTTCCAACATTCCGGCGGCGACGTAGGCGTCAACCAGTCTCTCCAGCAGTGCCCGCAACTTCTGGCTGCCCGCGGCGGCCGCCGGGTACTTCCCCTGGGCGATCTCGTAAAGGGCCGCGGCCCGCTGCATCGTTTCGGTCCCCTCGAGGGCAAAAAAGCGGTCGCCCAACTCCTGGGCGAAATCCGGAAGGTCGCCCTGCTGGGCCAGCACCTGGATCGCCGTCCACAGCGCGCTGCGGACGGCCGGCTCGGCCTCCGCGCCCGGTTTCAGGCGGTCCACCATTTTGCGGGCGGCATCGGGACCGCCCAGTTTCGCCAGCGCCGCCGCCACCGCTTGCCGCACACCCTTGTTATCGTCCCGAAGATGCGCGCCGAGCGCCTCGACCGTCCCGGGGCCCACCTTGCCCAGGTTCCCGAGCCCCTGGGCCGCGCTGAACCGGACCCCGGCCGCCTGGTCTCCGAGCGCCTCGACGAGGACCTGCTCGGCCGAGGGATGGGCGATCTTCGCCAGCGCCCGGCAGGCCGCCTCGCGCACCCCCGCGTCCGGCGACGATCGCGCCAGCCGGCCAAGCGGCTCCAGCGCCGCATCCACCGCCGCCGCTCCCAACGTGCTGCGGTCGCCCAGCGCCCCGAGCGCGCCGGCCGACTTCACCACCTCCGCCGGCGACGACGACTCCAGCATCATGGTTAACCTCGGGATGGCCTCACCCGTCTTCAAGGCGCCCAAGGCGGCCGCCAGGGCGGCCCGGACCTCCGGCGACTTCTCCGTCTCCAGGCGCGCCAGCAGCACCGGGCCCGCCGCCGTTTCCTGCCACGCCGCCAGCGCGTCCACACAGGCGGCCCGCACGGCCGGCACCTCGTCTGCCGCATGTTTCAGCAGCAATTGGATGAGCGGCTGGTACGCCTGCCGACCGCCGTTGTTCGCGCCCGCCACCTCGCGCGCCAGGGCCGTCGCCTGCCGCCCCGCCACCAGGCGGACCTGCGGCAGGCCGTCCTCCAGGTGCGATTGGATCAGGCTGCCTTTTTGCTTCGCGTCGGCGACTTCATAGATCTCGTTCAGGAGCCGCGAGAGCCGATCTTCCGTCCCCGTAAGCGCCGCGTCGCGCCGCCTCAGTTCCGCCCGGAACCGACGCAAGAGACCCCGGAGGAAACTTGCTTCCGGTTCGTCCTTATGGCGTTTCCACCAGGCGGCCCATTGTTCGGACGACGTGCCGAGTTCCGCCAGGCCCGTCATGTCCACCAGCGCCCGCGCCGCCGACGTCGCCACGTCTCCCGGCGCTGCCGACGTCGCCTCCACCAGCGCCGCCACGGACCGCGGGTCCACGATCTGCGAGAGCGCCTCGACGGCCGACAGGCGGACGGGCACAGGCGCCTTGGCGTCCGTCGCCAAGTCCTTCAGGCCCGCCAGCACTTTCTCGTTGCCCTGGTAGGTGCCGAAGGCCAGCGCGGCGGCGCGGCGAACGGCCTCATCCTCGCTCCGAAGGAGTTGAAACACCGGATCGATGAACGCCTCGGACGCCGAATCGCGCGCCGCAATCTCTTCCAGCACCGCGCGGGCCGCCTCCGACGGCGCCGCCAGCACCTCCACCAGGATCGCGCGCGCGTCGTTGGAATCTTTTTCGAGAAGGCCGGCGGCGGCGTCGCGGCGGGTGGCGAACGTCCGGTTCGGACCGGCCAGAAAATCCCGCAGACGCTCCAGTTCCTTCTGATGAAGGTCGTCCGCACCGGCCGGCGCCTCGCCGGCGCAAACCATCGAACACGCACCCACGGTTACAAAGAGCAAACCGATCGCCGCAAGAAAGGCCGGTGGGGCGCCCCATCGAATCTTCATCCGCCACACGCCCCGCGCCATCGCACCGTCCTTGACATGCCCCGCCGCCGTCTAAACCGTAACCTACCTTTGAAAAAAACGACTGTCAACCGCAAATGCGTCTCCGGACCCTTCTCGGGTGTGCCAAGATTTTCTGGCATCCGGCAAGGGCTTAGAACTGTGTGGCACGGCGGGCCTCGTCCCGCCGTGCGCAGGTGGGCCGGGATGCACGGCCGGACAAGGCCGGCCGTGCCACACCCAATTACGGTTTCGCCTGCGCAACACCCAAGGGAGACGCCGGAAAATCTTGTCACACCCACCTTTTTCCCGGGGCCGGAC
>JAPLMM010000230.1 GCA_026387035.1 Planctomycetota bacterium | reverse complement strand
GCAGATCCACGTCGGCGGCGCGACCGAAAGCGCGGTCAAGGAAAAGAAGGCCCGCGTCGAGGACGCCCTGCACGCCTGCCGCGCGGCCGTCGAGGAAGGCATCCTGGCGGGCGGCGGCGTGGCGATGCTCCGGGCCCGCAGGGCCATCGGCCGCTTGCGGCTCAAGGGCGACCAGAAAATCGGCGCCGACATCGTCCGCCGGGCACTCGAAGCGCCCATCAAGCAGATTGCGGCCAACGCGGGGATGGACGGCTCCATCGTCGCCCAGCAGGTCGAACAAAACAAGAGCGCGACCTACGGCTACAACGCCCTGACGCACAAGTTCGGCGACATGGTGAAGCAAGGCGTGATCGTTCCGATGAAGGTGGAACGGATCGCGCTTCAGAACGCCGCCTCCATCGCCGGGCTCCTCTTGACGACCGACGCCCTGGTGTCCGAGATCCCGGAGAAGAAGAAGGCCCCCGCCGGCGGCGGCATGGGCGAAGATATGTACTAAGAGTCAACGACGAATGGCGAGCAAGGAACGCCGAAGGCTGAAGTAACCAAAGGCGGGTGGCACTGGCGGCCCATTCGGCTTTGCTCAGGGCAGGCTTGTCCGCCAGTGCGCTGCCAGGGAATGTGTCCATTCGGCGCGGCGGCCAAGGATGGTCGCCGCGCGTTTTTTCCTCTCCCTTGATAGGAGAGGGAGGTATTGGTTGCCCGCTCTTGTAGAGTGTCGTGCGGTTGATGCCGAGCGACTCCGCGGTGGCCTGGCGGCTGCCTTGGTTCGCCTCGAGCGCCCGCAGAATAATCTCGCGTTCGGGCGCCTCGAGGGCCTTCTTCAGGGGCAGGATGCCGCCCGAGTCGGCGACGGCGGTGCCGCGGGCGCCGGGCTCGGCGACCTCGTCCGGCAAATCCTCGACGCCGATCACATGGTTCTTCGACAGGACGACGGCCCGTTCCATGACGTTCTCGAGTTGGCGGACGTTTCCAGGCCAATCATACATCTGCATCCGTCGCATAGCCTCTTCCTGGAGGCCGAGGACCTGCCGGCCGCTCCGCTCGGAGAGTTCCTTGAGGAACCGCTCCGCCAGCAGGGGGATGTCGCCGATGCGTTCCCTGAGGGGCGGCAGATGGATCGTCACGACGTTGATGCGGTAATAGAGGTCCTGTCGGAACTCGTGGCGTTTGACGGCCTCGGTGAGGTCCTGGTTCGTCGCGAGAAGGCACCGGACGTCGGCACGTTCGGTCTTCGCGCCGCCGACGGGCTCGAACTCGAAATCCTGGAGGACGCGGAGGAGTTTGACCTGAAGGGCGGGCGTCGCGGTCGAAACTTCGTCGAGGAAAATCGTTCCGCCGTCTGCCTGCTTGAATTTGCCGGCCTTGTCGCCCGTTGCCCCCGTGAACGAGCCGCGCACGTGGCCGAAAAGTTCGCTCTCCAGGAGCGTTTCGGGGAGCGCTCCGCAGGCGACCTCGACGAAGGGCCCGCCGCGGCGGTTGGAGCGCTGATGGATGGCGCGGGCGACGAGGCTTTTGCCCGTGCCGCTCTCGCCCGTGATGAGGATCGTCGTGGGCGTGTCGGCGACGGTTTCGACGAGGTCGAAGACGTGGAGCATTTTGTAATCGTGGCCGACGATGTTGTCGAGGCTGTAGCGTTCGGCCAACTGTTTGCGGAGGGAGCGGTTTTCGGCCGTCAACGATTGCCGCTCGAGCGCCCGCTGGACCACCAGTTTGATTTCGTCGTCGATGATCGGCTTCGTGAGGTAGTCGAACGCGCCGGCGCGCATGGCCTTGACGGCATCTTCGATCGTGCCGTAGCCCGTCATCATGATCGTCACGGTCTCCGGATAGCGGTTGCGGATCAACTTCAAGAGTTCGAAGCCGTTCACGTCAGGCATGGAGATGTCGGCAATCGCGACCTCAAACGCGCTGGCGGCCAATTGGGCCGACGCGTCCTTGAAGCGCGCGGCCGTTTCCACGTCGTACCCTTCGAGCCTCAGCAGTTCCGCCAGGCTCGTCAGGATCAGTTCGTCGTCGTCCACTATCAGGATTCTTGCCTTCGCCACAAGCCTTCTCCTTTCCGGCTACGGCGTCAGCGGCGGTCCCTCGGCCTGGCGGCGAGGAGCGGGACGCGCAGGGTGAAAAGGGCGCCTCCTTCGGGACGGTTGGCGGCCTCGAGGGTCCCCCCCTGCTTTTCCACGAGGTCCTTCGAGATCACCAGTCCGAGGCCGGTGCCCTTCCCTTTCGCCTTGTGCGAGTAGAAAGGCTCGAAGATTTTCGCCAGCGCTTCGGGCGGGATGCCGGGCCCCGTGTCGGCCACTTCGACCACGAGACCCTGGGGCTCCGCGCGGGCCGCCACGGTGACGCGCCCGCCGTCGGGCATGGCCTCGACGGCGTTCTTCACGAGGTTCAGGACAACGTGATACAGCGTGCCGCTCTTCACCGGAGGCACGTCGTCGGCGCAGGAGACGTCGATGCGGACGGCGGCCTTTTCGGCGGCGGGCTTCATGGCCTCGGCCGCCTCGACGAGCAGGTCGCGGATGGGCATGGGTTCGACGACCTGCGTGGCGCTCTGCGAGAAAGCCAGCAAGTCGCGTACGATCGCCGCCAGCCTCAGCAGGCCCTTGTCGGCCTCGGCGAGGTACTTTTCGGCCCGCGGGTCCTCATTCTCGGCCTCGGCGCGGCGGGCCAGGTTTACCAGGCGCATGATCCCGTCCAGCGGGTTATTGATTTCGTGGGCGACCATGGCCGCCAGCCGCCCGACACCCGCCAGACGCTCGGACACCGCCAGGCGCCGTTCCATCAGGGCCCGCTGCGTGACGTCCTCGACGATCAGCACGCCGCCCACGACCGCCTCCTTGGCGCTGAAGAGGGGCGAGCAGGCCAGGTTGACGCGGACGGGCTCTCGGCCCGGGGGCTCGAACGACACATCCTCGGCCCGCCAGAAGTGGCGCATGTGCACAACTCCATGGAGGTTCGTTTCCCAGTCGGGGTCGCTCCGGAGGAGTTTCGTTCGGCGGGCGGCGGCCAGGACGGATCGGTCCAGAGGCCAGAGGCGTTCGGCGGCGGCGTTGCGGAACGTGACGCGGAAATCCCGGTCGAAGACGATGATCCCGACGGGGGCCGACTGGAACAGGTCCTCGTTGAAGGTCTTGAGGCGCGCCAGTTCCGCCCCGGCGCGTTTGAGTTCACCTGCGGCCTCGGCCATCCGGCGTTCCATTTCGCTGCGGAACTCGGCAAACACCAGCCGCGTGTCGAGCGCGAACGCCAGCAGGTTCGCCCCGAGTTCCAGAATTGCCAGGTGCGCCGGCGTGAACGTGCATCCGTCCCGGCAATCGCCCACCAGGAGAAAGCCAAGCGACTTGTCCCCCGCCACGAGGGGGGCTATGGCCAGGCCCTGCCAGCCCGCCAGTTCATCTCCCAGCGTCAGGCCGGGATCCTCCAGCGCCAGAGGCCGGCGCTCGTGGAGGAGGACGTTGAGGACCGGCTCGGCGCCGAGAAGGCCTTCGGGGCTGAGCGTCTTGGCCCTGCCGAGGGCGACGCCCTTTCGGAGGCGCTTCTCCTTTTCCCAGAGCCAGACGGCCCCGCTTCGGCAAGCCAGGAGGTCAAGGACCTCCTCGAGGACCGTTTGCTGAAGGGCTTCGGGACTCTCGGCCGCGGGCAGTGCTGCGGCGAGGTCCGCCAGGAGCGAAAGGTCGTCCGCCTTTGGCCGGCAAGAGGCCGCCCCATCCGAAATGCGTTTCGATTTTGCCACAACAGCCCCCGAAACCTGATACTACAGCGCCGCTTGAGCCTTTGCGCGGTCGAAACCGCAGTTAGCGCGGCGGGTCAGGAGACCCGCCGCGCTAAGTGGCGCTGTAGTCCCAATATCCCCGGGCGATACCACGTTGTAAAAATACAACATTTTTGCCAAAAGTCAAGTGCTTTGCGCGAATTTGGCCGCGGAAGGCCCTTTTTCGGGTCCAAAATCGCCTTCCCATGGACCGCGAAGGGCCCGAGAGGGGCGAACTTCCCCCGCGGTCGCTTGACTCCGGGAACCGGGGGTTCTATACTCGGCCGGACGTGGTACTACTACGCCGTGTTCTTCAACGCAGAGAGCGCCGAGAACGCAGAGAACGGCTGTCAAGGGGTCAAAAGGAGGAGGAGACGGCGTTTTCGTTAGGGGCGTGGAACAGTGCACGGCCAGGGCCGGGGCGTGCCGTGCCCCGGCACGCCGGGGTTGTGAAATAAGAGGTTATCTCTGCGCTCTCTGCGATCTCTGCGTTGAGATAGCGTTGTAGAACTGGTGAAGGAGGTTCGCGCGTGAGCGAAAAGGCGAAGGGTTCCCCCCTGGTGGGCGTGGTCATGGGCAGCGACTCGGACGCCGAGGCGATGCGGCCGTGCCTCGACACGCTGGCCGAGTTCGGCATCCCGTACGAGGTCCGGGTGATCTCGGCCCACCGGACGCCGGACGCGGCCCACGAGTACGCGCGGGCGGCGGCGGATCGGGGATTGGCGTGCCTCATCGCGGCGGCGGGCGGGGCCGCCCACCTGGCCGGCGTTCTCGCGAGCCTGACGCCCTTGCCGGTCATCGGCATCCCCATCCAGACGAGTTCGGTCGGGGGCATCGACAGCCTGCTCTCGACGGTCCAGATGCCGGCCGGCGTGCCGGTGGCGACGGTCGCGATCGGCAAGGCCGGTCCCGTCAACGCCGCCATCCTCGCCGCCCAGATTCTCGCCCTGGCCGATGCCGGGCTTCGCAAGAAACTCGTCGCCTACAAGGCCCGCCTGGCGGATCGCGTCGCCCAGGCGGACCGGAACCTGTCGTTCGACCCATCGCTCGACCCAGAGGCTCTCGACGGGGGGAAGCCGGATGCCTGAGCCCACGGTCCGCTGGGTCGGCGGCCTCGAAGGCCGCATGGAACTCATCGACCAGACCCTTCTGCCCGCCGAGTACAAGACAATCGCGCCTCGGACGGTCGAAGAGGTCTGGGAGGCGATCAAGGTGCTGCGCATCCGCGGGGCGCCCGCGATCGGCGTGGCGGCGGCGATGGGCGTCGTCGTCGGCCTCAAGGACGTGCCGGACGACGAAAAGGCGGTCCTCGCCCGCATCAACCAGACTTGCGACTATCTCGCCACGAGCCGCCCGACCGCCGTCAACCTCTTCTGGGCCCTCGACCGGATGCGCCGCGTCGCCGAGGAGCGTCGCGGCGAAGGCGGCCAGGCCGTCAAGGAAGCGCTCCTCGCCGAGGCCAAGGCCATCCGCGACGAGGATGCCGCTATGTGCCGCGCCATCGGCGACGCCGGCCAGCACCTCATCACCGAGGGCTGCGGCGTCCTGACGCACTGCAACGCGGGGAGCCTGGCGACGGCGGAATATGGGACGGCCCTCGCGCCGCTCTACCGTGCCCACGAAGCCGGGCGCAAGTTCCGCGTCTATGTGGACGAGACGCGCCCGCTCCTTCAGGGGGCGCGCCTCACGATGTGGGAACTCGGCCGGGCCGGCATCGACGCGACGCTTATCTGCGATAACACTGCCGCCGTCGTCATGCGCGAGGGAAAGGTGGACCTCGTCCTCGTCGGGGCGGACCGGATCGCGGCGAACGGCGACGTGGCCAACAAGATCGGGACCTACGGCCTGGCGATCCTCGCGCAGCACCACGGCATTCCGTTCTGCGTCGCCGCTCCGTCGAGCACGTTCGACCTCTCCATCAAGTCCGGCCACGAGATTCCTATCGAGGAGCGGGGGGCGGAAGAAGTGACGGAAGGCTTCGGCCGGCGGACAGCGCCGGCGGAATCAAAAGTCTATTGCCCGGCGTTCGACGTGACGCCCGCGGACCTGATCGCCGGAATCATCACGGAGCGCGGCCTCATCAAGAAACCCAACCGCCGCCGCATCGCCAAGGCGCTCGCGTAGTAGTCCCTCACAGTTGAATTTGTGGGTGCCATGCTTTCGCGCCGTTGCGAAAGCATGTTGCCCGTGTGGCACGGCGGGCCTTGCCCCGCCGTGACTCCCGCACGGCCGGACAAGACCGGCCGTGCCACTCAGCCTGTCGGAAACATGCCCCGCCGGGGCATGGCGCCCGAACCCACACGTTCAAGGTTGACGCACTACTAGCGACTGGAGCGCTCAGTCGGTCCCCTCGGCGTACACGTCGGCGGGGATGGTCAAACCGGCCTTCTCGAGTTTCGCGAGGAACCGGGGCTTTACGCCGCTCGAAACCCACTCGCCCTTTTCGTGGCCGGCTTCATCCGCGCCGCGGCGCCGATAGGCGAACAGGTCGCGGAGGACGATGGCGTCCCCCTCGACGCCGGCGCACTCCGAAATGCGTGTGATCTTGCGCGCCCCGTCCGACAGGAACTCGTGCTGCACGACCAGGTCGATCGCGGAGACGATCTGCCTGTGGATGGCCCAGAGCGGCAACATCAGGCCGCGCGCCAGCACCATCATCTCGAGGCGTGCCACGGCGTCGAGGGGCGAACTGGCATGGAGGACGGCCAGGCACCCTTCGTGCCCGCTGGAGATGGCCTGGAGCATTTCGACGGCCTCATCGCCGCGAATTTCGCCGACGATGATTCGCGTCGGCCGCATCCGCAGACTGTTGCGGAACAGTTCGGCCATGCTGACGGCGCCTTTGCCCTCGACGTTGGGGCGCCGGCACTCCAGCCGCACCACGTGTTTCTGCTGCAACTGAAGTTCGGCCGTGTCTTCGATGGTGATAATTCTCTCAGTCTCGGGGATGTAGCGGCTGAGGATCGCCAGGGTCGTGGTCTTGCCCGTGCCGGTGGCGCCGGAGAAGAGGATGTTGGCTCGCCCCTTGACGGCCGCTCCCAGGAGGTGGGCCATCCGCCGCGAGAGCGTCCCCACGCGAATGAGGTCTGTCACCTTCGTCAGTTGCTGCGTAAACTTCCGGATGGTCACCGCGGGCCCGTCGAGGGCGAGCGGCGGGACGATGACGTTGCCGCGAGACCCGTCGGGCAGCCGAAAATCCACGTAGGGCGCCGACGGCGAGACGGACCGCCCGCTCGACTGGAGCAAGGCGCCGATCAGGTGGTCCAACTGCGGGTCGTCGCGGAACTGGATGGGCTCAGGTTCCATCACGCCGTGACGCTCGGCATACACCTGCCCGGGACCGTTGATCATGATCTCGGTCACTTCCGGGTCGAGCATCAGCGCCCGGATAGGTTCAAGGGACGGATGGTCGAGAAACATGGGTTGGTCTCCCGGTACCCATCGCACGACCACATCAACTCGACGCCCGAAAAGCCCCGTGGACGGCGCCGGCTCGGCGGGCAGCACGCGGTGGGTTCGGAGATCCACCGCGCAAAACTCCGGCTTACCGCCGCGGGTCTACAGCACCTTCGGCTGGGGAGCGTGCGGTTTGCCGTCCGGGTCATTCGGCGGCACGTTGTACACCTGCTGGAGGCGCACCAGTTCGGCGTGCAGGCGTCGGCGTACGTCGGCGTACTTCGGGTCGTTGTAGAAGTTTTTGTTCTCGCCGGGGTTGGCTTTCAGGTCCACGAGTTCCCACTCGTCGACGCCAAGTTCGTAGAAGTGGATGAGTTTGTAGCGCCCGTCGCACACGCCGTAGTGACGGCGAACGCCGTGCCCTCCCCCCTCATAGTAGTGGTAGTAATGCGTCTTGCGCCAGTCGGCCGGCGTCTCGCCCCTGAGAAGCGGGACGAGGCTGCGGCCCTGCATGTCGTCCGGCGCCGGCACGCCGGCCGCGTCGAGGAACGTCTCGGCGAAGTCCAGGGGCGAGGCGATGGCGGAGCACGTGCTGCCCGGCTTCACGACCTCCGGCCACCGGACGATGAAGGGCGTCCGCAGCGACTGCTCGTAAATCCACCGCTTGTCGAACCACCCGTGTTCGCCCAGGTAAAAACCCTGGTCCGAGGCGTAGACGACGATGGTGTTGGAGGCCAGGCCTGACTCGTCGAGGTAATCGAGGACGCGGCCGAGGTTGTCGTCAATGGACGCAATACACCGCAGGTAGTCCTTGATGTAGCGCTGGTACTTCCAGCGAACGAGTTCCTTGCCCTGGAGGTTGGCCTTGCGGAACGCCTCGTTCTTGGGCTCGTAGGCGGCGTCCCAGGCCTGGCGCTGCTCGGGCGTCAGGTCGCCGGGGGGTTTGAGTTTCAGGTCGCTGGCGTTCATCGTCTTGGCGATGGTCATGTCCTGCTCTTTGACGGGGGTGGGCCGACCCTCGTAACTCTCGAAGAGCGAGTCCGGCTCGGGAATCGTGCGGTCGTCGTACATCGTCAGGTACTTCGGCCCGGGCTGCCAGTTCCGGTGCGGCGCCTTGTGCTGGTACATGAGCATGAACGGCTTGTCGGCGTCGCGGCCGTTCTTGAGCCACCCGAGCGCCAGGTCCGTGATAATGTCGGTGGTGTAGCCGGTGTGCTTGACGCGTCCCTCGCCCTTCTTGATCATGGGCGGGTTGTAGTAGGGGCCCTGGTCGATGAGGATCTCGTAGTAGTCGAAGCCCTGGGGGTCCTTCTTGTGGCCCAGGTGGTACTTGCCGATGACGGCGGTCTGGTAGCCGGCCTTCTGGAGGAGTTTGGGAAACGTCTGCTGGTCCTGGTCGAACTCGACGCCGTTCCGATACATGCCGTTCAGGTGGCTGTACTTGCCGGTCAGAACGACGGCCCGCATCGGCCCGCAGATGGAGTTGGTGACATAGCACTCCTGAAAGAGCATCCCCTCGCGAGCGAGGCGGTCGATATTCGGCGTCTGGTTGATCTTCGACCCGTAGGCGCTGATGGATTGGTAGGCGTGGTCATCGGCGTAGACGAACAGGATGTTGGGCCGCCTGCCAGCCGCGCGCCCGGGGCGATCGCCCATACCCAGACAGGCCGGCACCGCCAGGCCAGCCGCCCCCATGCCCATGGTCTTCAGGAACGTGCGCCGGTTCATGGCGAATGGCATGTGCTGTCTCTTCCAAGGATTTCCGATAGAGGCGGGCGGCCACGGCACCCGCGTCGGCCTTCAGTGTACCCAAATGCGGGCGGGTTTCAAGTTTTCGTACGACAATGTTCCACGGGCCTTTCGCGCGGCGGCTCAACTCGAAATACGGAAAGCCCCGTGGACGGCGCCGTGGCGGCTCTTGTGCGTCAGCACGTCCAGCGCCGTCCGATAGTCCTCGAGCGGAAAGATGTGCGTCAGCAGCCGGTCCGCCGGGAACCGTCCCTCGGCCATCAGGTCGTGGACAGCCTCGTACGTGTGGACGCGCCGGCCGCGCCACGCCTCGATGCCGCGCCCGTGGCTCCCCATCACGGTAATCTGCTTGTGGGGAATCGGGTCCCAGTCCACCCAGCGCGGATGGCCCATGCCGGCGATCATCACGGTCCCCTGGGAGCGAACCAGGCGAAGCGAGTCCTCGACGCTGTCGCGGTTCCCGACGCCGTCGTAAATCAGGTCCACCCCGCCCAGCAGGATCTTCTTGCCGTAGGACCCTTTGATGGGCCGGATGCCGAAAAGTTCGCCCACGCGGGTGAAGGCGTCCTTCTCCTTCAGGTCGGCCCTGTCCCAGGCCTCGTCCGCCCCCAGATGCAAAGCCAGGCCCTTCTGGAACCGATGGCGGGCGATGGCGAAGAGGCGGCCCTTGAAACCCCACGCCCGAAGGTAATCAATGATCCCCAGCCCGATCACCCCGCACCCGAACACGAGGATGTCCTGGTCCTGGGGCCCCGGCGGGTGCCGCAGCACCGTGTGCACGCTGCACGACAGGGGATCCACGAGGACGGCTTGCTCGTCCGAGAGGCCGTCCGGCACGGGCACGAGTTGCGAGGCGTGGGCGACGAAGGAATCCGACCACGACCCGCCCACCGTCGCCGAATGGCCGATGGAGAACCCGAGTTTCGCTTCCCCTTCGGCGACGTTCCAGCACGCGCACGTCTGGCCCGCGCGGCACGAGGGACAGGGCGCCAGACCGCGCGCAGCGCAAGAGATAACCGGGTCCACGTTGACGCGCGCCCCCGGACGGACGCCCGCCGCACCGGGCCCGCACTCCAGAACGGTCGAGACGTTCTCGTG
>JAPLMM010000229.1 GCA_026387035.1 Planctomycetota bacterium | reverse complement strand
TGGAGCGCGGGTCCCGGCGGGCCGCCGGTCAAGACGTGTTACACGACGGACGGGGTGAACGCGGAGGATCCGGCGAACTGGTATCCGGAGAAGCCGAACGGCATCATCTGCCTGTACTACGACGGGAACGATTGGCTGTTTTCGTATTAGGTTCTGTCTGATAAATCGCGCGGTGGCCCCGCCCCGGCGGGTAAACTTCCGAGGCCACCGCGCATGGCACGGAAGGCGGTGGCGGCCTAGGAAGGCCGCCACCCAAAAGCATTCTGGATTTATCAGACAGAGTTTGGCGGAGTGTCGTTGGCGAAGAGGCGCGGCGGCCGGTTTGGGCTGCCGCGTTTTTTGCGCTCGCCCTATACGGAAGCGGCGACAGGCTGAGAGCCGCGACCGTCAGGCGCCGCCCTGCAATTGCTTTCTTGCGCAGTGGTTACCCCTCGGCTTGGCTCGGGGCAGGCTCCGAACCACCGCGCAAAATATATGTCGGACCGCTTAGAGGAACAGTTGGAGGAGGTTCAGGAGGATCGAGACGACCAGGGCGACGAGGAGGATGATGGTGAGTTGGTTGACGGCAAAGGGGCCGGGGGCCGGGGCGCGGAGGGCCTGGGCGCCGGTTCTGGCGGCGTCGTGGGCCGATTCGCCATCGGCGAGGCCTTCGAGGGCGGCCGTCTGCATGCCGACCTTTTCGCGGGCGATGCGCGGGGGCTCCCCTGCGGCGACGGTCCGGAGGTCCACGAGGAGGTCGTCGGTGGAGTTGTAGCGGTCCTGGGGGCGTTTGAGCATCATGACTTCGACGACTTCGCTGACGCCGGCCGACAGTTCCGGGTTCACGTGGTCGGGCGGCACGAGGGGTGCCATGATGTGCTTCTGCATCACCTGCTGGGGTGTCGGTGCGGTGAAGGGGGGCCGGCCGGTGAGCATCTCGTAGAAGGTGGCGCCGAGGGAATAGATGTCGGCGCGGGAATCGATGCGCGGGTCGCCGCGCACTTGTTCCGGGGCGATATAGTACGGCGTGCCGTAGGCCTTGCCGGCCTCTTCGAGGGCGGTGTCGGCGTCCTCGGCGTGGCGCGCGAGGCCCATGTCGGCGAGTTTGGCGACGCCTTCCTTGGTGATCATGATGTTTTTGGGTTTAACGTCGCGGTGGATGAAGCCGCGCGAGTGGGCGTGGGCGAGGGCCTCGGCGATCTGGATGATGATGCGGAGGGACTCCTCTTCGCCGAGCGGTTCGCCGCGGTCCTTCAGCATGTCGTAGACGGTCGTGCCGTCCACGTATTCCATGATGAAGTAGGAGTGTCCGCCGGTTTCGCCGGCGTCGATGGCCTGGACGATGTTGGAGTGGGAGAGTTTGGCGGCGCTCTTGGCTTCCTGGACGAATCGGCGGCGGGCGTCGGGGTCGCCGCCGGCTTTGGAGAGGAGGATTTTGACGGCGACGATGCGGTCGACGCTGGTCTGTCGGCCCTTGTAGACGACGGCCTGGCTGCCTCGGCCGACGCGCTCAAGGAGTTCGATGCCGGGGATCTGGATGGTGGGTGAGACGGTTTCTTCCTTGAGGCCGGCGAGGGCGCGGCGAGCCTGGGCTTTCGTCATGGCGCCGGCGCGGACGAGGGCCTCCGGCAGCGTGAGGCGCTCGCCCTTTTCCTCGGCCTCGTTCAGGAGGCAGCGCGCCTGCTGGAGTTCGTCCGGCGTGACGAGGCCGCGGTCCAGCACGTGCTGCTCAAATCGCGTTTCTGAAGATGTCGGCATGGAGTTGTGCGCGGAAAGAGATCCGAACGGGGGCTCACTATCCGGCGTGCGGCGCGGAGTGTCAAACAAAAAGTAGTCCGTCGGCGGGCGAGCGGGTCATTTCGGGGCGGGCGGCGCCTCGCGGACCGCCCGGACGGGGATCGCCTTGTCGGCGCCGTCCGTCAGGCGGAGGTAGAACGCCCAGCGCCCCGTCAGGTTGACGCACTTGACGACGACGTGGTTGAGGCCCTTCTGGAGCGCGACGCCCCCGACGGTGTGCTGGTCGGCCCTTCCCATCCGGGGCTTTCCCTTGTAGGTGAACACGAGGTCGCCGTTGACCCAGACCTGCAAATAGTCGTCGCATCCGAGGCGCAACTCGGCGGCGCGGTGCTCGCGGGGCGAATCAATCCAGGCGACGGCGTAGGCGACGGCGTACTGGAGGCCGTTGAAGGACTTCTCCAGGTTGATGCAGCCCTCGGGAGCACTTTGCCTGAAATGGCCGACCTTCCATGAGGCCCCGGCGGGAGGCGTCTGGGTTCCGTCGAGGTTCGCCTCGCCGGCGACGAAGGCGTGCTCGGCGGGGTTCTGTCCGCCCGGGTCGCCGGCCTTGAAGGGAATGGGGCCGAGGAGGAGCCATTCCTCGACGAACTTGCGCCCGCCGCTCTCTCCCGGCTCGCCGAGTTCGACGACGATGGGCGCTTTGGCCGGCGTCGGCGGCGCAGGGGTCGGGGGTGTCGGCGGTGTCGGCGGGACGGGCGTTGGAGGCATCGGGGTTGGCGGCGTGGGCGGCGCGGGAAGCGTGGGCAGCGCGGGAAACGTGGGCAGCGCGGGAAGCGGGAGCAGCGGGGGCGCCGGCAGCGCTGCGTTCGGCGCGGGGCGGAACAGGCGCGGGGCCATCACCAGGGCGACGATGCCTCCAACGAGGGCCAGCGCGACGACGACCGCGGCAGTGATGAGCCGCGCCTTGTGGGCGCGGTCGGGGGAGCGTGCGACGGCGCGTTCCGGAGCGCCGTGCTTGCGGGCGGCGGCGAGCGTGAGTTTCTCGACATGCCAGGTGCGTCGGCGTTCGGCATCGGCGAGGCCGGCCAACTGTTTGACGAGGGCTTCGGGGGCGGCCATTTCCCATGCCTCGAGGTCCTGTATGTCGATGGCCGACAGGGCCGCGAGGAACTTCTCGGCCGTCTGGTATCGGTCCTCCGGGCGTTTGGCGAGGGCCTTGGCGAGGATGTCGCAGAGGACCTGGGGCAGGTTGGGGACGAACTGGCGCGGGTCGGGCGGAGGCTCGGTGAGGTGTTTCTGCATCACCTCCTGGGGCGTGGGGGCGGTGAAAGGTGGCCGGCCGGTGAGCATCTGGTAGAAGGTGGCGCCGAGGGAGTAAATGTCGGCGCGGAAATCGATGCGCGCCTCGCCGCGCACCTGCTCGGGCGAGATGTAGTACGGCGTGCCGAAGGCCTTGCCCGCCTCCTCCTCGGCGTCTTCGCCGACGCGGCGCGCCAGGCCGAGGTCCGCCAGTTTCACCGTGCCGTCCGCAGCCAGGAGGATGTTGCCCGGCTTGATGTCGCGGTGGACGAGACCGGCGCGGTGGGCGCAGGCGAGGGCCTCGACGACCGGCCGCAGAATGGTGACGGCCTCGGCGGGCCCGAAGCGTTTTCGGACGGCCAAGAGTTCGCCGAGGCTCCCGCCGTCCACCAGTTCCATCACGATGTAGAATGTATCGCGGAAAGGGCGGATCTGGTGGATGGTGACGATGTTGGGGTGGGAGAGTCGGGCGGCGTGGCGGGCCTCCTGGATGAATCGGCGGCGCGACTCGGGGTCGCGGGCGGCCGACGGCGGGAGGATCTTCACGGCCACGAGACGGTCCATGGCTTTCTGGCGGCACTTGTAGACGACGGCCTGGCGTCCTCGGCTGATGCGTTCGAGGAGTTCGAGGTCGGAGGAGGCGATTTCGGCGGCGGCGGTGTCGCCCGCGGCGGGGGCGACCGGCGCGTGGTGGGCGCGGGCGGCGATGGCGCCGGCCTGGAGGAGTGCCTTGGTCAGGGGCAGGTCGCGACCGGCCCGGCCGGCCTCCTCCAACAGACGCCGGGCCTCCCGGGCTTCCTCCGCCGTGACGAGACCCTGGGCGACCAGATTTTCGAGGCGTTCCGCTTGAGATGGTTCGGGCATGGCGTTCGATCCCGGCTCGCCGGGACTCGACTATCCTCTCCGGCGCGAGGGCTGTCAATCCAAAGTTGACGCACCGGCAGGGGGTCGGCTATAATTTCCGCTCTTGCGCGTTCGGGGCGCTCCTCGGTCGCTCGGAATCACAGGAAGCGTCTTAGTGCTACAACGCAACTTATGCCTTTGCGCGGTGGGTCTCCGAACCCACCGCGCAGGAGAGATGCGTTTTCAGGTGTGAAAGCGGGGTTTGCGCGGCGTCCCGCCGGGACGCCGCGCAAAGTTGCGTAGTAGTATTAGGAAGGGCAGAGGCGTGTATCTCGGTATCGACATCGGCTCGGTCAGCCTGAACCTCGTCCTCGTGGACCTGTCCGCCGAAGCCTTGGCGAAGGCGGACGCGGAAGGCAAGGTCCTCAGGGAACGGTACGTCCGGACGCGCGGCAAGCCGCTGGAGACCGCCCTGGAGGCCCTCGAGGCGCTCTTGGCGGAGGTCCCGCCATCGGAGATCGAGGGCGTCGCCTTCACGGGCGCGGGCACGGCGGTCCTGGGCGGCCTGTACCGGATCAAGCCGGTCAACGAGGTCATCGCGCAGGCCGCCGCGACGGCGACGCTCCATCCCGAGGTGCGAACGATCATCGAGATCGGCGGCGAGGACTCGAAACTGATCCTCCTGGAGGAGGACCCGAAGACGGGCCGGCTGCGCGTCAGGGACTTCGCGATGAACGCCTTGTGCGCGGCGGGCACGGGCTCGTTCCTCGACCAGCAGGCGTCGCGGCTGGGTGTCTCGATCGAGGACGAGTGGGGCAGGATGGCGCTTCGGTCGGTGCACGTGCCTCGACTCGCGGGCCGATGCTCCGTCTTTGCCAAGAGCGACATGATCCATCTCCAGCAGGAGGGGACGCCGGACTACGACATCGTCGCGGGCCTGTGCTTCGCGATGGCGCGGAACTTCAAGGCGGTCATCGGCAAAGCCAAGGAATTCGCGCCGCGCGTCGCGTTCCAGGGCGGGGTGGCGGCCAACGCGGGGATGGTCCGCGCGTTCACCGAAGTGCTGGCACTCGAGCCGGGCGCGCTCCTGATTCCCGAGCATTACGCCTCGATGGGCGCGATCGGGGCTTGTCTGGTGGCGCGCGATCGCGGCGAACTGGGGCGCATCGAGTCGCTCGACCCGCTGCGGGAGTACCTGGAGTCGCGGCGCTACGGCGGCGGCGAACTCCACGTGCCCCTGGCCGACGACCGGTACCCCCTCGTGATCGAGCCCGACCCGTTCCCCGCCGGGACGGATAGCGTGGACGTTTTCGTCGGCGTGGACGTCGGCAGCATCTCGACGAACGTCGTGGCCGTCGACCGCGAGGGGCGCGTCCTGGCGCGCGAGTACTTGATGACGGCGGGCCGGCCGCTCGCGGCCGTGACCGACGGCCTCTACAAAGTGGGCACGGCCCTGGAGGAGCGCGGCGGGAAAGGGCGCGTCCGCGTCCGCGGATGCGCGACGACCGGCTCCGGGCGGTACCTGACGGGCGACTTCATCGGCGCCGACATCGTCAAGAACGAGATCACCGCCCACGCCACGGGTGCGTCCTTCATCCGGCCGGACGTGGATACGATCTTCGAGATCGGCGGCCAGGACTCCAAGTACATCAGCCTCGACTCGGGCGCGGTCGTCGATTTCACGATGAACAAGGTCTGCGCCGCCGGGACGGGCTCCTTCATCGAGGAACAGTCCGAGCGGCTGGGGGTGGGCCTAAAGACGGGCGAGTTCAACGCGAAGGCCCTGTCGGCCGACGAGCCCCCCGCCATGGGCGAACGATGCACCGTCTTCATCGAGACCGACATCAACCGGAACCAGCAGCGCGGCGTGGCGGTGGACGACCTCTGCGCGGGCCTCTGCTACTCCATCGTCCAGAACTACCTGAACCGCGTCGTCGAGGAGCACCGCATCGGCGACGTCATTCTCTTTCAGGGCGGGACGGCGTACAACCGCGGCGTGAAGGCGGCGTTCGAGAAGGTCCTCGGCAAACCCGTCACCGTCCCGCCGCATCACGACGTCCTTGGCGCCGTCGGCATGGCGCTGATCGCGCGCGACTGGTACGACGAGACCGGCCGCGAGACCACCTTCAAGGGGTTCGACCTGCGGAACGTCCGGTATTCGTTCGACACGTTCGAGTGCGAGGACTGCGCCAACCGATGTGAAATCCACGTCGTCAAGATCCATGCCTCCGAGGGCGGCCCGGACGGCCAAGGCGCCCGCGCCGAACGGACGCTCTACTACGGCAGCCGGTGCGGCAAGTTCGACGAGTCGGAGCGCGACTCGCTCGGCAAGCATCTGCCGAGGCTCTTCGTCGAGCGTCAGCGCCTTCTCGAGACCGCCTATGACAAGAAGAAGCCCGACCATCCGAACGGCAAGCGCGTCGGCCTGCCGCAGATGACCCACTTCTTTGAACTCATGCCGATGTGGAAGGCGCTCTTCACGGAACTCGGGTTCGAGGTCGTCCTGTCGAGCCGAACGGTCGGCAAGGTCATCCGCCAGGGCGTCGAAGAAGTGGCGGCCGAGACGTGCTTCCCTGTCAAGGTCGCGCACGGCCACATCCGCGACCTCGCGGAGAAGGGCGTGGACCACATCTTCCTGCCGACCATCATCGACATGCCGCGCGCCACCGACGACATCGTCAACTCCTACGTCTGCCCCTACGTCCAGGCGGTGCCGTTCATGGCCCGGGCGGCGATGGAGGACGTGGCCGCGAGCGGCAAAGTGGTGGAGCCGATCCTTCACTTTTCGCGGGGTGAAAAGGCGGTGCGCCGGGACCTCGAGAAGATGGCCGTCGGCCTCGGCGCGACCCGCAGCCGCGCTCGCCGCGCTGTCTCCGAGGCCTTCGCCGCACAGCAACGCTTCACCGACGCCCTCCAGGCCCGCGGGCGCGATTGTCTGGCCGGTCTGAGGCCCGACCAGACGGCCCTGGTGATCGTCGGCCGGCCGTACAACGCCTGCGACCCCGGCCTCAACATGAACATCCCCGAGAAGTTGCGCGACCTCGGGTGCCTGGCCATCCCCCTGGACATGCTGCCGCTCGACGAGGAGGACATTTCGGCCGACTACCCGCACATGTACTGGCGGTACGGCCAGAAGATCATCGGGGGCGTCCGGATCATCGCCCGCGACCCGCGCCTGTATCCCGTGTACATCACGAACTTCGGATGCGGGCCCGACTCGTTCATCATGAAGTTCGTCTCGCGGGAACTCGCCGGAAAGCCGTGCCTCGTCCTCGAAGTGGACGAGCACACGGCCGACGTCGGCGCCATCACGCGGTGCGAGGCGTTCCTCGACAGCCTCAAGGGTGTCGCCAGCCGCTCGCGGCTTACGGGTGTCCGCCAGCGCGAGGCCCGCGCCTCCGTCAGGATCCGCGCCCACAAGTTGGACTATAGCCGCAGCACGTTCGGCTCGCGGACGATCTACATCCCCTACATGGACGATCACGGCTACGCGATGGCCGCCGCCATGCGCGCCAGCGGCGTCCAGGCCCGACAGATGGCCATGAGCGACGAGGACACGCTCGTCTGGGGACGAAAGTACACGAGCGGAAAGGAATGCTACCCCTGCATCATCACCACCGGCGACATGCTCCGCCAGATCCACACGCCCGGCTTCGACCCCGACCGCTCCGCCTTCTTCATGCCGACCGCCTTCGGGCCCTGCCGCTTCGGACAGTACAACAAGTTCCAGCGCATGGTCCTCGACGACCTCGGCCTGGAGGACGTGCCGATGGTGCTCCTCGATCAGGACAGGGATTACCAGGGCGACCTGAAGAACCTGGGCGCGGACTTCCGCCGCCTTGCGTGGACCGGCATCGTGTTCGTCGATACGCTCCAGAAACTCCTCCGGGAAACTCGCCCGTACGAGACCCATGCGGGCGAGTGCGACCACCTCTACGAGCACCACCTCCGGCAGTGCGAGGAGGTGGTCGAGGGCCGCGGCGACATGGCGGCCCTGGCGCGCGAGGCGCGCCGGGCGTTCGAGGCTGTCGCCGTCGACCGCTCGCGCCCCAGGCCGCGCATCGGCCTCGTCGGCGAGGTCTTCGTCCGATGCAATCAGTTCACCAACAACTTCATGGTCCGCAAGATCGAGTCCCTCGGCGGCGAGGCCGTCCTCCCGCCCTTTGAGGAATGGATCAACTACATCGCCTGGAGCCGCGTCACCGACGCCCGCATCGAACGCCAGTGGCGCCGCCTCCTCGTCGAACGCATCGTTGACTTCGTCCAGCGACGCGAAAAGTACAAGGTCCTCAACGAGTTCCGCGGCGCCGTCCGCCACTTCTTCGACGAACCTTCCAGCGACCACGTCATCGACCTGGGCCGGCCGTATCTCGACCCCGCGATCCGCGGCGAACCCATCCTCTCCATGGGCCGATGCATGGAATACGTCCACGACGGGTGCGATGGCATCATGAATCTCCATCCCTTCAACTGTATGCCCGGCACGATCGTCAACGCGCTCCTGACGAAGTTCGCCCGCGACCACGACATGCCGGTCCTCAAGGTGGCCTACGACGGCCTGGAACAGGCGACCGAAATGATCCGCCTCGAAGCCTTCATGTACCAGGCCCGCGAGCGGATGCTCTCGCGCCAGCGCGCGATGGGCGGCGGCACCTCGACCCCCGCCGGCGCCGCCCTCGCCGCCGTCCGCAGCAACGACTGAGGCACGGTTTCAAAACCCGCAGTAAGGTGCCATGCTTTCGCTTGCGAAAGCATGGGCTCTCGCTCTTGCTTCGAGTCTTCGGGGCCGATACCCTCGCCAGCATGCCAGAGCCCGACTTCATCCGCCAGACGCTTGAGGACCTTCGGGCCCGCGGTCTGTACCGCCGCCTGGTGGCCCTCGGGCCCTCGCCCGCCGTAGCCTCCGGCGAAGGCGGGTCCGCGGCCGGGCCGCGGGTCAAGATCGGCGGCCGCGAAGTCCTCCAGTTCGCCTCCAATAACTACCTGGGCCTCGCGAACGATCCGCGCGTGAAGGAGGCGGCCGCGCGGGCCATCGAGCGGTGGGGCTGGGGCGCGGGCGCGAGCCGCCTCGTCGCCGGCCACACCGAGGCCCACGAGGCGCTCGAGGCGGAGTTGGCGGCCTTCGAGCACACCGAGGCTGCGCTTGTCTTCCCGACCGGCTACCAGACGAACCTCGGCGTCGTCGGCTCGCTCGTCGGCCGGGGCGACCTCGTCCTCTCGGACCGCGAAAACCACGCGAGCATCTACGATGCGGTGAAGTTGTCCGGCGCGCGGCTCGTGCGCTACGTTCACGCCGACGCCGGCGACGCCGCCCGCCTCCTCGCCAAGCACCACGACGCGCCGGGGCGCCGCCTCCTCGTCACGGACACCGTGTTTTCGATGGACGGGCGCTTGGCGCCGCTTCGGGCGCTGGCGCTCCTCGCGGAGCGCGAAGGCGCCATGCTGGTTCTCGACGAGGCCCACGCCACCGGCGTCCTCGGGCCGACCGGCGCCGGCCTCGCGGAAGAGGTCGGCCTCGAGTCCGGCATTACGGCGAGCGTCGGGACGCTTTCGAAGGCGCTGGGCGGCATCGGCGGGTTTGTCGGGGCCTCGCGCGAGGTGTGCGACCTGATTGTAAACCGCGGCCGGTCCTTCATTTACACGACCGCCCTTCCGGCGGCGGCGTGCGAGGCCGCGCGCGCGGCGCTTCGCATCGTCCGCGCGGAGCCTGACCGCCGAAAGCGGGTCCTGGCGCTGGCCGAACGGCTACGCTGCGCCTTGCAGGAAAAAGGCTTTGACTCGGGGCGCAGCGAGACGCAGATCGTTCCCGTCCTCGTCGGCGCGCCGGAGCGTGCCCTCGCCCTGGCGGCCGCGCTTCTGGAGAGGGGCATCTTCTGCCCGGCCATTCGTCCGCCGACGGTCCCGCCCGGCACGAGCCGCCTCCGCGTCAGCCTCACCGCCGAGCACACCGAAGAGGACATCGGGCGCCTGGTGTCGGCGCTCGTGGCCGCGCGGGGTTAGGCTCCGTCTAGGGCGTTGTCGCGTCGGCCGCCTTCACGTCGTCGGCGGTGATGAGTTGGACCGGCACGGGGACCTCGGCCGGGACGGCCTCGCCGCGGATGGCCTTGACGGCGTTCTCCACCCCGAGGGCGCCCATCATGGCGGGATTCTGCTCGATGGTGGCCTGCATTTCGCCGCGCCGGATGGTGTCGCGCGCCAGGTCGATGTTGTCGTAGCCGACGATGACCAGGTCGGCCAGGCGTCCGAGGCTCTTGGCGGCGGCGATGGCGCCGAGGGCCATCTTGTCGTTGGCGCAGAGGATGCCCTGAACGTCGGGGTTGTTGTTGAGGAACGACTCGGTGGCGCCCTGGGCCTTGGCGGTGTCCCATTCGGCGGAGTTCGATCCGGCCAGGACCAGGCCGGCATTTTTGACGGCGGCCTCGAATCCGGCCTTGCGGGCCTCGGCGTTGGCGACACCGGTGATGCCGTTGAGGATGAAGACCTTTCCGGTCCGGCCGGCCGCCAGTTTCGCCTTGATAAGGCCGCAGGCGTGCTCGGCGACAATCCGGGCGCCGGTGAAGTTGTCGGGCCCGATGAAGGTCGCGACCTCCAGGCCGCGCTTCTTCGCCTCGTCAGGGTCGATGCGGTTATCGATGTTGATGATCTTGACTCCCTCTTTCTGGGCCTCCACGAGGGGCGTGACGATGCCGATGCTGGAGGCCGGGGCGATGACGATGGCCTGGACGCCTTTGCCAAGCATGATGCGGATGATTTCGGCTTGGCGGTCGACGTCGGTTTCGGAGGCGATGCCCTGGACTTCGAGCCGCACGCCGAGTTTCGCGGCCTCTTCGACGGCGCCCTTTTCCATGGCCTGGAAGAAGGGGTTGGTGGTGGCCTTATAGACAAGGGCGACGCGCGGGACGCCGCCGGGCAGGCCGGCCGCGAGGTCGGCGGATTCGGGCTCTTTGCTGCAGCCGCCGGCGGCGCCGAGCGCCAGGACCGCCGCCGGAAGCATCCACAGACATGCCAGGCATTTCATGGGTATCTCCCTATTCCGAGGTCCTCTTGAGGCGATCCGCCAGGACCGTCGCAATCAGGACCAGTCCGATGATCACAAACTGCCAGCGTTCGGGCACGGAGACGGAATCGAGCCCGTATTTCAAGACGCCCATGATGAGGGCGCCGAGGAACGTGCCGACCACGTTGCCGCGGCCGCCCGAAAGGCTGGTGCCGCCGATGACGACGGCGGCGATGGCGTAAAGTTCATAGCCGTCGCCGACGAGCGGATCGCCGTAGGGAAGACGGAGCCACTGGACGAGGCCGGCCAGGCCGGCGCACAGCCCGGAGAGGGCAAAGGTGAGGATGCGGACGCGCATCACCCGGACGCCGCAGAGGCGCGCCGTCTCGAGGTTTCCTCCCACGGCGAAAACGTGGCGCCCGAAGACCGTGCGGACAAGGAGCACGTGGCCGGCCACCATGACGGCCAGGCTGACGGTCATGGGCAGGAACTGCTGAAGGACCGTGGCGGGCGTGAAAGCCGAGCCGATGGATTGGCCGCCGGCGACCGCCAGCGCCAGGCCCCGGGCGAGAATCATCGTTCCGAGGGTGGTGACAAACGACGGCACGCCGAAGCGGACGCTGACGAAGCCGTTGAAGAACCCGGCGGCCGCGCCGGTCGCCAGGCCGGCGGCCAAACCGGCCGCGAACGAGCCGGTGGCGTTGGCGACGAGGACCAGCACAACGCTCGTCAGGGCGATAAGGCGACCGACCGACAGGTCGATCCCCCCGCCGATGATGACGAAGGTCATGCCGACCGACAGGATAAGGTTGACGGCGATGGCGCCGCCGATGCTCTTGGCGGTGTACCAGCGGATGAAGGTGGGCCAGTGCCACTGGCCGGTCTTCGTGTCGATGGCCGACAGCACCGTCCAGAGGACAATCTGGACGACGAGGGCCGCCATGAGCATGAGCACGCGGCTGGTTGTGATACGGGAATGCCACCGGGCCATCGCGGCGTCTCCGGGCGAATCGTGGTACGCGCGGCCAAGATACCAGTAGCGGGAAACGGCCTCAACGGAAAATGTCGGGCCGGCGAAAGGCGGCGGTCCCTTCAGGGGTGCGCGCTGCTGTCGGGCGCTCAGTAGGTCAGGCCGTAGAGGAGGATGTTGGTGGCGAGGCGTTTGGCGTCGTCGGGCTCGAGCGCCCGCGCCCCGTAGGTCCTGATGCCGTCCAATCCGGCGCCGATTCCGTAGGGACTGTACACGACCACCAGATGGCCGTTGCGTTTCAGGCCCAGGAGGACGGGGCGGTCGAGATTCGGCGATTCGGCCTTCACGGCGGGCGAATAGGCGACGCGGTCGATCTTCGTGCCGACCTGGCCTGAGTAAATCGGATGGTCGGCGGGGAGTTCCTCGAGCGGTGAGTCGGGGAAGAGGTCCGCCACAAGCGAGCGGAAGGCTTTGTCGAAGGCGTCGCGTCCGCAGCACGCCTCGGCCCAGAGGAATCCGCCGCGATCCAGATAGTCCTTCAGGGCCGCACGCTCCTTGTCGGAGAACGCGAAGGTGTAATGGCCCACCAGGTAGAGGACGGGGAACCGGCCGGGGTCCGCCTCCGTGAGGCGGATCGGAACAGGGCGGCTCCAGACCGAGACGCCGAACTCGCGCGGCAGGTTCTCCAGGAGTTTCGGCAGGGCGAGGGGCCGGGGCTGCCAATCGCCGCCGTGCTGAATCTGGCCGATGCGAAGGACGTTCGGCGGGGGGGTCTCCTCGGCCGGCATCTCCAGGACGGTCGCCTCCGCGAGGCGGTCGGGCAGCGCCTCGTTTCCGGTCGCATAGACGGCCAGGTTCTCGCCCAGGCGGAGGACGTCGTTCGGGCGGGCGGGGTCGGCGGCAGCCCAGGCGTCGGCCAGGCCCTGCGGCGCGAGGATGACCGACGCGCGGCAGCCGACGCGGAGCGTCTCGAGTCCCGGCCCCAACGGGGCAGGCGCGCCGGGAACGGGGTATACCGCGCGACAGATCGGATGGTTCGCGGGCAACGGTTCGAACGCCGCGCCGGGGAAGAGGTTCGGGAGCAGTTGACGGATGCTTTCGGTGAAGGCGGCGTCGGCGCCCTCGGCATCGAAGAGGATGAGGCCGCCCTGTTCGACGTACTCGCGGAGTTTCAGGACGGAGGCGGCCAGCATCCGCAGCGGGCCGCGACCGGTGACGTGAAGGATGGGGGCCGCCAGCCAGTCTTCGATGGGGCTCTCGGGCGAAAGGGTTTGCCAGGCGACCGCCTGGCCGCCGACGCGCGTCTCGAGGAACCGCACGAGATGCTCCAGGTCCCGCGGGTCGCGGCGCCAGGCGCCCTGCCACTCCAGGCGCTGGACCAGGAGGGGCTTAAAGCCCTTGGCGAGGAACAGTAGTGCGAGGGTGTCCTGGTACAGGTGGTTGCTCCAGGATCCGTCGGCGCGCTGGCCCTTGACGAGCAGGGCGGTCCCTTCGCGGAACCAGTCGTGCGGGCCGAAAGAGCGCCGTCCGCTGGTGACGCCCGCCCGTTCGAGCGAGTAGAGCCAGAAATAGTACCAGGCGGCGCCGCGGTTGGGATTCTCCTGGAGGGAGTAGTGCTGGGCGATCCACTGAAGGCCTTGCTCGATGGCGGCGGAGCGCTGGCCGGCGTCGTCGGCCGATTCCTGCGGCGTGAGGCGCTCGGCGCACAAAAACAGGCTCGCCAGCGCCGCCGCCGTCATGCTTCCGTACGCCTCGTTCGGGTCCGGGTCGCGATAGACGTATCCCCATCCGCCTCCGGGCAGTTGCGTCACCCGCAGGTGGCGGTCGGCGCGGCGCCAGACCTCGATGGGGACGTGGGCGCCGGCGCGTTGGGCCTCGGCGAGGCCGAGGATCGCAAACTGGGTGTTCGAGGCGTCGGCGCGTTCGTAGGCTCGGCGAATCTGGGTCTCGTTCTGGACCTTCCGCAAGCCGCGCGCCGGCGCCGCGCCTGCCATCTCCGACTCCGGCACGAGGCCGTACCCCCACGCCCCGGTCGCGTGCTGGGTCTGGACGAGCCAGTCGGTGCAGGCCTGGAGGTCGTCGCGGTAGCGTTGGGGGTCGGCGGCGGCGAAGGCCATGGCCTTCAGGGCGACGACGTAGGTGGCCTCGTTCGGCACGCGCTGGATCGAGGCGAGACCCTGGGCGACGGCCTCGTCGTCCGGCGCGACGCCGGCCTGGAGGAGGGCGTAGCAGACGAGGGCCGTCACGCCTCCCTGGCGGGCGTAGTCGGGCCACGTGCCGGCCGCCTGGCGCTCCCGTTTGAAGTAGTCCACGGCCCTGAGGATGGCCATGCGGACCTGCCGGCCATTGGGCGGTTCTTCGGCCCCTGCGGGCCGCGGAAAAGCCGTAAACATGACTCCCGCAATCGCCGATAAGAAAAGGGAGCGACCGAGGGCCGCGGGTCGCCCGACGTGCGCCGAACGTGCCGACATCCCAGACTCCCCAAGGTTCTCACGGGGATTATCGACCGGCGCCGGGGGGCGGCTTCAGGTCAAATGCGCCGCTGACCGCCCGTGCCGCAAAAGGGTGCACTAACTCCGGGAACCTCTATGGCGAACCAAGAGTTCGACGAACGTCTCGAGGAGTTCAAGCGCACCCGCGACCGCCTGGTCCGCGAGGTCGGCCAACAAATCGTCGGCCAGCGCCACGTCATCGACCAGATGCTCGCGACGGTGTTCGTGCGGGGCCACTGCCTCCTGGTCGGCGTGCCGGGACTGGCGAAGACCATGATGGTCCGCATCCTCGCCGGCGCGATGGACCTGGAGTTCAAACGCATTCAGTTCACGCCCGACCTCATGCCCTCCGACATCACGGGGACCGACGTCATCGACCAGGCGCCGGACGGCCGGCGCGAGTTCCGGTTCCTCGAGGGCCCGCTCTTTGCGAACATCGTCCTGGCGGATGAGATCAATCGCGCGCCGCCCAAAACCCAGTCGGCCCTCCTGGAGGGGATGCAGGAACGCCAGGTCACGGTCGGCCAGAAAACCTACCTCTTGCCCGAACCGTTCTTCGTCATCGCGACGCAGAACCCCATCGAGCAGGAGGGGACGTATCCCTTGCCCGAGGCCCAACTGGACCGGTTCCTCTTCTGCGTCCACGTGGGGTATCCGTCGGCGGCGGAGGAGGAGCAGATTCTCTCGATGCCGACGGGTGTGGTCGGCGGCACGGTCGAGCGGGTGCTTTCGGCCGACGAAATCCGCGGATTCCAGGACGTCGTCTTATCGGTTCCCGTGTCGCGGTACGTGGTGGCGTATGCGGCGAAACTGGTGCGGGCGACGCGCCCGATCGACCCGAACGCGCCGGACTTCGTCCGCGAGATGGTCGAGTGGGGCGCCGGGCCTCGCGCGGGCCAGCACCTGATCCTGGCGGGGAAGGCGTTCGCCGCGATTGCCCGTCCTGAGGCACCGCGTGGCGACGAACTTTGCGGCCGAGACGGCCGGCCTGGACTCGGTGGCGATTGTGTTGCGGCTCCTGGAGGCGGTGCCGGAGCCGCCCGTCCGCCGATTCGCCGGCGCGCGCGCCGCCGAGGCGGCGCCGGTGGCAGGGCGCGGCGGATGAATATGACCGGCGGCTTCCGCCGCCGGCTCGAAAGGCGCGCCGTGCGAGCCGTCCCGCCGGGACGGTCATGCGCGAGCTTCAGCCGGGCGTGGCGCGGCGCGTCAAGAGGCTGGACCTGAAGGCGAAGTTCATCGTCGAGGGGTTCCTCGCGGGGCTCCACGACTCGCCGTATCGGGGCTGCAGCCTCGAGTTTTCGGAGCATCGCAAGTACGTTGCGGGGGACGATCCGCGCTGGCTGGATTGGACCGCCTGGGCCAAGACCGACCGCCTCTTCGTCAAGACCTTCCAGGCCGAGACGAACCTGTCGGCCTACCTCCTGGTGGACACGAGCCGGAGCATGGGCTACACGGGCCCGGGCGGAGAGATGTCGAAACTGGAATACGCGACGGCGTTGGCGGCCGCGATCGGGTATCTGCTGGTGTGCCAGCACGACGCGGTGGGTCTGGGGGTTCTGGGTGCGGGCCTGGCGAAGTTGCTTCCGCCGCACGGTTCGCGCCGGCAGTTGGTGCGGGTGCTTTCGGAACTGGCGCAGACGACGGCCGAGGGCGGGACCGCGCTGGCCGACGGCCTGCACGCCGTCGCGCGGCGCGCCAAACGCCGGAGCCTCATGATGCTCCTGTCGGACCTGGTGGACGAGCCCGGGCCGGTGTTGGAGGCGCTTCGGCACCTGGCGTTCCGGGGGCATGACGTGATCGTTTTTCAGATTCTCGACCGGACGGAGCGCGACCTGGACCTTACGGGTCCGGTGATTCTGGAGGACCCCGAGACGGGGGCGCGGGTGGCGACGGACGCGGATCACATCCGGTCGGCGTACAGGGAGCGGATCGCGTCGTTCGTCGGCGAGTACGAGCGTGGCGTCCACGAACTCGGCGCCGATTTCGTCGCCATGACCACCAGCACGCCGTTCGACCAGGCCCTCCTGCGGTTCCTCCACGAGCGCAAGCGGCGGTTCTAGGCAGAACAATGACGAAGCCCGAAATCCGAATGACGAATGAATACCGAAACGACAATGACGAAACGACGGGCCGGCTGCGGCCTGGCAGGGGCGCTTTCGTCATTCGGGCTTGCCGTTTGATTCGTCATTCGGGCTTCGGATTTCGTCATTCCGTCTCCCTGGCCTGAGCGGAACGTTCCACGGGGACTGAAGCGATGACCTTTTCCGATCCGAGGATTCTGGTGGGGCTCGTGGCGCTGGGGATTCCTCTGGCGATCCATTTGCTGGGCCGCCGGCAGGCGCGGCGAGTGATCCTGCCGACGGCGCGCTTTGCTGAGGGCGCCCATCAGGCGCGTCGCGGCCTCCTGTGGTTGAAGCGCGCCGGGTTGCTGGCACTTCGCCTGGCGGCCGTGGCGCTTCTGGTCGTCGCGCTCGCCGGTCCGCGAATCGGCGGGGCGCGGAGTCCCGGCGAGGCCGGGGCGTGGGCCGTCTGCCTGGACACTTCACCGAGCATGGCGACGCTCGAGAAGGGCGTCAGCCGATACACGGCGGCCCGGGAGGCGGCGCTCGGGCTGCTCGGGCGCCTTGGGGGAGACGAACAAGTCCTGCTGGTGCGGTGCGGGGAGAAGGCGTTGCGGGGGACGCCCGAGCGGCTCCGAGCGGCGCTGGCGGAAGACGCGCCTTCAGCCTGGTCCGACGAAGCGATGGGTTCGCTGATTTCGCGGGCGGTGGCCGACTTGCCGCAAGGAAAGGCCCGCCTCGTGGTTCTGACGGACGCGACGCCGTGGGCCTTGCGCGACCTCGGCGCCGGCGAGTTCCGGGATGCGCCGGCCGACGTTCTTCTCGTGCCGGTGGGGAGCGACGCGGCGAACGCGCGGCTCGGCTTGCCGCGGATTGCCGTGGTGGAGACGCCGGAGGGCCTGCGCCTTTCGCTGGAGGTGGACGTTGCGCTGGCGGAGTCGGCGCGCGGTGCGACGGTTCGCCTGGCGCTCGACGGTGGGACGGAGACATTTTCGGCCCAGGCGGCTGCGGGTCACGGGCGGGTCCGGTTCCTCGTGCCGGTCTCCGGCCCGGGGCCCTGGCAGGGCCGCGTGTGGTTGGACGGGACCGACGCCCTTGCGATGGACAACGAGCGGTTTTTCACGGCCGTCGCGCCGGTTGCGTCGCGCGTGCTTGTGGTGAATGGGGCGGAGGGGGCGGAGAAGGTTCCGGCGGCGGTTCATATTGCGGCGGCGTTCGCGGGGCAGGATCCCCTCGTGCCCAAGGAAGCGAGGAAAGTTGACGCCGGCCGCGTTGAGGCGAAAGACCTTGCGGCGTCGGACGTGGTTTTCTGGGTGGGCGTCTGCGGTCCGAGTGCCTCGGGATGGCTGCGGGAGTACGTTGAGAAAGGCGGGTCGCTCGTCTGGATTCCGGCGGGTGCGAAGGCGCCGGGCGCCGAGTTGGCCGGCCTCGCGGGGGCCGAGATCGGCGATGCGGAGGCGGCGGGCGACGGCGTCACACTGGATCCCGGCGGGTACGCGTCGGATCTTCTGGGGGCGTTCGAGGGCGGGACGGCGGCGGACATTGCGAAACCTGTTTTCCGGTCCCGGCTAGTCCTTGCGGCGCGAGAGGGCATCCCGGCGGTGCGGTTCGCGGACGGTCGGCCGGCCATCGTGTCGCGAGTCCTCGGCCGCGGGCGGGTGGTGGCCTTCGGGGTGGGTCCGGGCGAGGAATGGGGCGACTTAGGCGCGCGGCCGGAATTCGTCGTGCTGATGCATTCGCTGGTGGAGGCGTTGGCGCCGTCGGGGAGCCCGAGGCAGGCGAACCGCGTGATGGGGCGGTCGGTCGGGGGTCCCGGCGCGCCGGGATCGCGGCCTGGGAACTTTTCGGCGTCGCCGTCGCCGGGCGGTGGGTGGAAAGGGCCTTTTTCGGTGAACGTGGCGGCGGAGGAAACGGCGGACCTGGGGCCGGATGCGGACCGGCTGGCGTCGGCGTTTTCGGCGGAGGGGGCGAGGGTTTGCGACGCGTCGCAAGTCTTTATTTCGGACGGGTTTGCGTCAGGGTCTGCGTCGGACGCGGCGGCGTGGTTTATCCTGCCTCTCGCGGTGGTGGTCCTGGTGGAAACGCTGGTGGTCTCGGGCGGTCCGATTCGGTCCCAAGGCCGGTAGAACGGCTTCCAAGGGCCTTTTTCCATTTGACAGACTCCCCTGAGCGGGGTTAGAGTATGGGCAAGGCGGGTGTCTCCGCCGGGTGGAAGGATTCGGGGCCCTTTGCGGAAGGAGCGAGGCATGGAGGCGTTTGACAGGCTGAAACAAGCGGTAGCGACCGTGGAAGAGGACCTCGCAAAGGTCGCGAGCGGGAACAAGGCGGCCGGAACCCGCGTCCGCAAGGCGATGCAGGACATCAAGAAGATCGCGCAGGAAGTCCGCGTCAAGATTCTGGAGATGCGGGTCTAGGCTGCGTGGTGCGACTGCCGGCGAGGCGTCGGGCCGGAGTCGGCCGGCCTCGACGGGCGTGCGTGCGGCCGAGAAGGCCGTTCGCCGGTTGGCGTGTCGGAAAGGCGGCCCGCCTCCGTCCGGGCGGGCCGCTGTCTCGACCCTTTCGAGGGACCGGGTCAGGGGAAGGCCATGCCGCCGCCGTTGCTGGTTGACCTGGCGAAAATCGATCTGGGGCGGGTCCTCATACCGATCGAGGAGATTCGCCGCTACAATCCGCACCGGTACGAGATGGAGCAGTTGAACGGCGTCGTTCACCTGGACCGGGAGGCGGGCCTGATTGTGGCGTTCAAGGACGTGCGCGACGACGAGTTCTGGGTGCGCGGGCACATTCCGGGCCGGCCGCTGATGCCGGGCATCCTGATGGTGGAGGCGGCGGCGCAGATGTGCAGCCTGTATTACAAGGTGGCGACGGGCGATCCGCGTTTTCTGGGATTCGGGGGGGTGGATGCGGTCAAGTTCCGCGGCCAGGTGGTGCCGGGCGACCGGTTGATTCTGCTGGGGCGGGCGGTGGAGATCCGCAACCGCCGGGCGCGGTTTGACACGCAGGGCGTGGTGAACGGGAACCTGGTTTTCGAAGCCCACATTACGGGCATGCCGGTCTAAAGAATCGCGAAATCCGAAATTCGAATGACGAATCAAACTCGAAACCCGAATGACGAAAGCGCCCCCCGCCGGGCGGCGGCCGGTTTGTCGTTTCGTCATTGCCGTTTCGACATTCATTCGTCATTCGGGTTTCGGATATCGTCATTCCGTCGCCAGCCATTCGGAACAAATTTCAGCGCAACGACTTAGGCGGAGGAGCCTTCGATGGGCATTCCTGGACGCAAACTCTCGAAGCGCAAGCATCGGAAGCGACACGGTTTTCGCACGCGGATGAAGACGCACGGCGGTCGGGCGATCCTGAAGCGTCGGAGACGGAGCAAGCGCCGGTTGCCGAGCGCCAAGCACTGAGCCGATCGCTAAGCGAGGTTACATAAGTTTTACGCGGTGGGTTCGCCGCCCGCCTTGGCGGGCGTCCCGGCGCGCCAGGCCTTCGGCGTGGCAAGCAAACGATGCGGCCAATAGAGGGCCTTCCGCTCCGTCTAAGGTAAGCGGCGGGCGGTTGGCCTGGAGCGGCCGATGGAAGCGGGGGGCGGATTTTTGCTGAGGCGGCGGGGGGCGGAATGGCGTATAAAGTAATGGTGGGGAGCAAGTTGGGCTGGGCCAGAGGAAACCGGTTGCCCACCGGAAAGGGGTGCACCATGCGCAGGGTTCTCCTAGTGGGTCTTGCCGTCGCCGTCTGCGTGGGCGTGGTTTCGCGGCACGCTGGCGCCAAAGTGACCAGCGATCAGGTGAACAGCGCGATCCAGAAGGCCCGCGAGTACCTCATCAACCAGCAGAAGCCCAACGGCGCCTGGGGCGAGCACGCCGGCGAGTCGGCCCTGGTCTTCATGACCCTCGCCTACATGGGCGAGCACCCCAACCGCGAGGTCATAAGCAAGGCGATGGACTATCTTCTGAAGTGCGATGTCGAAAATGACTTCGGCGACCGGCAGGGGTACGGCGTCCCGATCCGCGTCATGGGCCTTTCGTACATTCACAACAAGTTGCTGGGCGAGAAACGGGAACTCGTGCGCAAGCAGATGCTGGCGGACCTCCTGCGGATTCGCGTGGGCCAGGCCGCCAACGGCGGTTGGCGCTACAAACTCGACGCCACCGACTGGGATTTCTCGGTCAGCCAGTGGCCGATCCTCGCGATGCGCGAGGCGAACCTCATGGGCATCGAGTTCCCGACGGATAGCCTCCTCAAGGCCCGCGACCTGTACTACTCGAAGCAGAACCCCGACGGCGGATGGAATTACCAGGACGGCAATTCGTACGGGTCGATGACGGCGGCGGGCCTGGCGTCGGTGTACATCATCGCCGACGTCCTGGAGCCCGCCAGCGGGTGCCCGTGCAAGGGCGGACGGAGTTCCTCCGACACCTCCGAAAGCGACCGCCGGATTGACAAGGCTCTGGATTGGCTCAGCAAGAACTTCGACGCCAAGACGAGCCCCCAAGGGGGGCAGCACCTCTATTGGCTCTACTGCGTCGAGCGGGTCGGCATCGCCGTCGGGTACAAGTACTTCGGAACGCACGACTGGTTCCAGGAAGGGGCCGAGGTCCTGGTCGGCAGGCAGGGGGGCAACGGCAGTTGGGGCAACCTTCCCGATACCTGTTTCTCCACCCTCTTCCTCTTCAAGGGCCGGGCGCCGGTGCTCTTTCAGAAACTCGAGTTCCAGGGCGACGAGGCGAAGTGGAACATGCACCGGCGCGACCTGGCGAACCTGACGCACTACATCGAGCGGATCAAGGAGCAGATGTTCCAATGGCAGATCGTGAGCCTCCGGGCGCCGGTCGAGGAACTCCACGACGCCCCAATCCTCTACCTCACGGCCGAGAGCGTTCCCAAGTGGGGCGACGAGGAAAAAAAGAAACTCCGCGCGTTCACCGACACCGGCGGCACGGTCCTCGTGGAGGCCTCCTGCGGCAATGCGGCGGTGCGGCGATGGTTCCCCCAATTTGCCAAGGAGGTCTGGCCCGAGTGGACTCTCTCGACCCTGAGTGCCGAACACGCCGTGTGGCAAAGTGTGTATCCGATGACTCAAAAGCCGGCCGCGATGGGGGTGGAGGACGGCGTGCGGACGTCCGTCTTCTTCGTGCCCGACGACTTCTCCTGCTCCTGGCAGATGAAGGCGTACGCCCTGAGGAAGTACCTCTTTGACTGGGGGATCAACCTGTACACCTATGCGACGGACGGGGCGCCCTTGAGGTGGAAACTCGCGGGGCGAGAGGTGAAGCCCTCCGACCGCTACGCCGGCCCCATCCAGGCGGGCGGGCGAAAGACCCTGAAGATCGCCCGCGTGAAGCACGGAGGCGACTGGAGCGCGGGGGCGAACTACGGCGGCTTCAAGCGCCTGGTGGAGCATCTCAAGAGCAAGGCCGGCGTGGCGATCGAGGTGACGGAACCGACGGCGCCGCCGTTCACGGAAGGCGGCGTCGCGCCGGCCGACCTGGCGAAGTACGACGTGGCCTACCTGGCGGGAACGAAGGCGCTTGGGCTCTCGGCCGAGGAGCGCGGGGCCCTCAAGTCGTTCGTGGCGGCCGGCGGCGCGCTCTGGCTGGAGGCGGTGACCGGTTCCGTGGACTTCAACCAGTCGGTGAAGCAGTTCGCGCAGGACATGGGGTGGGAGTTGAAGATGCTGCCGGCGACGCACGGCCTGATGACGGGCCGGATGGATGCCGCGACGGGATACAACCTGACGACGGGGGTTGAATTCCGCCGGGCGCTTCGGGTGTCTCGCCTCGGCCGGCCGAACGCCGAGTTCGTCGGCCTCTTTGAGGGTAACCGCCTGGTGGGCGTCTACTCGCCGCTGGATGTTCTGTTCAGCATGAATCCGTACGAGGCGTGGTCCTGCAAGGGCTACCAGCCGGCCGACGCCCAGGCCGTCGCCACGAACGTCGCGCTCTCTCTGACGGCGCGCGGCGTCGCGGCGCCCCCGCCGGCCGAATCGCCGGCGCCTCCGAGCAAGACTCCGGCGCCCGAGGCTCCCGCGCCGGCGCTCGAAGCGGCCCCGGCCGGATGACCGCCGGATCGGCGGCCCCGAAAAATTATCGCCCCCGCGGGCGTATGCCGCTCGCAGGGGCGTTCTTTGCGCACTGCTGGCCGCGCCCGAGGCGCCTAAGTTCTGTCTGATAAATCCAGAATGCTCTTGGGTGGCGGCCCCGCCCCGGCGGGTAAACTTCCCAGGCCGCCACCGCCTTCCGTGCCATGCGCGGTGGCCTGGGAAGGCCACCGCGCGATTTATCAGACAGAACCTAAGCGCGCGTCCGGCGATGGAATTCTTCGAGCAACCGCTTGGTGACCGGGCCCGGATGCCCATCGCCGATCGTGCGCTTGTCGATCCGCACGACGGGGACGACCTCGGCGGCGGTGCCCGTCAGGAAACACTCGTCGGCGACGTACAGGTCGTGGCGCGTCAGGTTCTCCTCGCGGACCTTGATGCCGAAGTCCTCGGCGATGGCGATGATCTCGTCGCGCGTGATACCCTCGAGAATTCCGGCCGAGATCGGCGGCGTGAAAAGAACGCCGTCGCGCACGATAAAGAGATTGTCCCCCGTGCATTCCGCCACGAAGCCCTGGTGGTTGAGCATGACGGCCTCGAGCGTGCCGGCGTCGATCGCCTCGATCTTCGCCAGGATGTTGTTCAGGTAGTTCAGGCTCTTCAGTCTGGGGTTCACGGCGTTCGGATGGTTGCGCATTGTCGCCGCCGTGATGATCTCCAGGCCGTTCTCGTACAGTTCCGGCGGGTAGAGTTCGATCCTGTCGGTGATGATGAAGACGGTCGGCGACTGGCACCGGTTCGGGTCCAGCCCGAGCGTCCCCACGCCGCGCGTCACCACCACGCGGATGTACGCGTCCTTCAGCCCGTTCGCCTCGAGAGTTTCCGTGATGGCGCCGGCCAATTCCTCCGGCGTCATCGGGATCGCCAGGCGAATGCCCTTGGCCGAATCGAACAGCCGGCGCACGTGTTCCTTCAGGCGGAACACCTTCCCGCCGTAGGACCGGATGCCCTCGAACACGCCGTCCCCATACAGCAGGCCGTGGTCGAAGACCGAGATCTTCGCCTCGTCCCGCGGCACCAGTTCGCCGTTCAGCCAGACCTTCTGACCCATGATGTCCTCGCAAGAGTGACTGAGTAACTGAGGCGGAAGTGACGGTCCGGTCGACTCTTCGCTGTTTACTCAGTCACTCAGTTACTTCGTCACTCAGTTACTCCGTCACTGCCGTCCTGTCAAGAGTTTACCGTCCGCCAGATGCAGGACGCGGTCGGCCCGCTCGGAGATGGAGGCGTCGTGGGTCACCATGACGACGGTCAGGCCTTCCTTGCGGTTCAATCGCTCGAGCACCCGCATGATTTCCGCGCCCGTGGCGGAGTCGAGGTTGCCGGTCGGCTCGTCGGCGAAGAGGACGCGCGGCCGATGCACGAGCGCCCGCGCGATGGCCGCTCGCTGCCGCTCGCCCCCCGAGAGTTCCCGCGGCAGGTGATGGGCCCGCTGGGCCAGCCCCATGTCCTTGAGCACCTCCAGCGCCCGGGCCCGTTCGGCCCACCGCGTGAAAGGCCACGCGGCCAGGGACGTCCGGATCATCGCCGGCAAGAGGGCGTTCTCCACGACCGAGAGGTCCGGCATCAGGTAATAGAACTGGAACACGAAGCCGATGGCCTCGTTCCGCATCCGGTCCCGCCAGCGCTTGGCGCGCGAGAAGGCGTCCTCGCCTTCGAAGATCACCCGGCCCTCGGTCGGCCGGTCCAGGAGGCCCATGAGGTGCAGGAGCGTCGACTTGCCGCTCCCCGACGGGCCGAGAATGCAGAGGAATTCCCCCCGCCGGACCGCAATGTCCACGCCGTGCAGCACCCGCAGGCGCGCGGACCCCATGTGGTAGTCCTTGACGAGCCCTTCGCCGCGAAGAATGGTTTCTTCGTTACTCATAGCGCAGCGTCTCCACGGGCTGCCGGATGGCGGCCAGCAGGCCGCCTACCATGCTCGCCAGCGTCGCCAGCCCCAGCACCGCCCCGCTCACGCCGACGCACCACCACGGCGACAGGTGGCGCGGAATGTGGTCGAAGTAGTACATCTCCCGCGGGAAGACGTTCACCTCCAGCGTCTGGTTCACCCAGAGTTCGATCGGGTCCAGGTAATGGAGCATCAAAAGCGCCCCCACCATCCCCAGCGCGGTCCCCAAAAGGCCGATGAGAAAACCGTAGCCCAGGAAGAGGCTCCCCACGCCCGCGTCACTCGCGCCGACGGCCTTCAGGATGCCGACGTCCCGGCTCTTGATGTACGCCATGACGTAGGAAATCAGGGCGATGAGCACCGCGAAGCCGATGAACATGAGCCCGAGCATCAGCGTCGTAATGTTCCGCTCGACCTCGACGACCGTCAGGATCATCCGCTGCTGCGTCTCCCAGGTGTTGACGGTGACGTGGGGCAGGTCGGCGTCCGGGCGCTCGGCCTGAAACGCCTCCCAGGCCTTCTGGATGCGGTCCACGACCGTTCCGGCCGCGGCGGGGTCGCGGATCTTCACCTGGATCTGACTCGCCCGTGCCGGGACGCCCTCGGCCGGCGAGCCTTCCATCCCCGCCATCTGCTGGGCTACCGCAAACTCGACGTACAGGTGCGACGAATCGGCCTCCCAGTACTTGCTCCGGAACACATCGACGAGGGCGAAGACCCGGCTCGAGACCTTCGGGAGGCCGCCCGGCTCCGTCTCGATCGCGCCCGACGGGCGGACCGGAATCGTCGAGACCACCAGGTCGTCGCCGCGCTTGAGCAGCGGGTAGTCCACGACCTCCGGCCGGATCACCTGGCCCGGATGGACGGGCGCCGTGAGGGCGGCGACATAAAGGCCGACGGCCGAGAGCGCCGCCAGGGCCATCGCCACGCGCCAGCCGACGCGGCCCGGCCGATGGACCGCCGCTCGCCAGATGAACAGAAACGCCGCCGTCGCCGCCGCCGCCAGGAACCACGCCAGCACGCGCCGGCCCGCCCCGACCTGGACCGTCTCCGGGACGTAGTCGGTGACCGGGACGCCGATGACCGCCGTCCCGGCGATGACGCCCGGCCGCGGCGGCTGGCCCGCCCTCTGATACTCGGTCGGCACGTCCAGGAGATGCTCCAATGCCTGCGGCGGGGCGTCGGGCGGGACCTTCCGGCCCAGGTACTTCAGGAACCGCCCCATTTTCGCTTTCTCCGCCGGACGGATGCCCAGCAGCAGGCACGGGCGAACGATCGGCTTGACGAAGCGGTACTCGCCCGAGGGCTTCACGCGCACGACGACGTACGACTGAATGACGGGCGTCGCGACCTCGACCCCCTCGATCCGCTCGATGCGGTCCGCGAACTCGTCGTAATACGGCATGCCGCCCAGGTGGGCGTCCACGATGATGTCCGCGAGCGTTCCGCGCGTCATCTCGCGCGTCTCGTTCACGAACCCGTCCATGATCGCAAAGACGAGGATCAGCAGAAACACGCCGAGCGCCGCCGGCAACGCCGAGACGATCGGGACGACCGCCTTCCATCCGCCGAAAAGGTATTTCAGGCAGATGATATGTTTATAAACGGGAGAGAGAAGCATCAGCGCCGCCAGAGCAATAACCACCGCCCCGCCGGCGGCGACCGTCGGCCAGAACCAAGGCCAGGCCAGCCACTCGCCCATCCCCTGTCACCTCCGCCCGCCCGCAGCGGCCCGTGCGCCCTTACGTCGCGCGCGGCCTCAGTTGCGGAAACAGCACCACGTCCCGGATGCTCGGCGCCCCCACCAGGAGCATCACCAGCCGGTCCATCCCGATCCCCAGCCCGCCGGCCGGCGGCATCCCGTGCTTCAGCGCCGCCAGAAAATCCTCGTCCATCACCGCCATCGTTTCCTTCTGGCCCTCGAGTTGCAGTCGGAGCGCCGCTTCCTGCATGTCCGGGTCGTTCAGTTCCGTGTACGCGTTTCCGAGTTCCATCCCCGCGACCATGGGCTCGAACCGCTCGGCGATTGTCGGGTCGTCCGCTTTGCGCTTCGTCAGCGGGCAGAGCCGCGCGGGCCAGTCCATCACGAACACCGGCTGCACCAGGTGCTCCTCGACCGTGCGCTCAAACAGGTCGTGCGTCACGATGTCGACGTGCTTGTTGGATTCTTCGAGCCCCAGGGCGCGGGCCTTCGCGCGAACGGCCTCCTCGTCGCCCAGGCGCACGGCCGCGTGCTCCTCGAGGAGGTCCGCGTATTTCGCCCGCCGCCACGGCGCCCGGTACTCGATCGGGTGTTCGCCGAACTTAAGACACGTCTTGCCGCCCGACACCGTCCGCGCGAGGTGTTCCACCAGGCTTTCCGTCAGTTCCATCATGTCGGTGTAGTCGGCGTAGGCCTGGTAGGCCTCAAGCATGGTGAACTCGGGGTTGTGGCGCGTGGAGACGCCCTCGTTGCGGAAGACGCGCCCGATCTCGAAGACGCGTTCCATCCCGCCCACCAGCAGCCGCTTCAGGTACAGTTCCGGCGAGATCCGAAGGTACAGGTCCACGTCGAGCGTGTTGTGATGGGTGGTGAACGGCCTGGCCGCCGCCCCGCCGTAGATCGGCTGAAGGACCGGCGTCTCGACCTCGACGAACGAGCGTTCCTTCAGGAACCGGCGCGTCTCCTCCAGGATGAGCGACCGCGCGAGAAAAAGGTCCCGCACCTCGGGGTTCGCAAAGAGGTCCACGTACCGCTGGCGGTACCGGGCCTCGACGTCCTGGAGGCCGTGCCATTTCTCCGGCGGCGGCAGGAGCGCCTTGGCGAGGATCTCGAGCGTCTCGACGGCAACCGTCACCTCGCCCGTCCGCGTCTTCGTGAGCCGCCCCTCGACGCCGACCCAGTCGCCGAGGTCCAACTGCTTGACCTTCTCCCAGACGGCCTCGGGCAGGGTCTTGCGGCTGAACGCCACCTGGATCCGTCCCGTCCAGTCCACGAGGTCGGCGAAGACGAGTTTGCCGAACTCGCGGACGGCCATCAGCCGCCCCGCGACCCGCGCGGGGGCCCCTTCGCCGGCCGCCTCGAACCGCCGGCGGGCCTCCGCCGCACTAATCCCGTCCGGAAACCGCCGGCCGAACGGGTCGAGGCCCATCGCCCGCAGGGCGTCGGCCTTCTTGCGTCGCTGCGCTTCGTATTCGCTCGGCATGGGCGCTTTTCTTTCGGAGAGTGCGGAACCGCCACTCCGCTGGAATGGTCGAATCATAGAAGCGGGCCGTCCTCTCGGCAAGGAAAACTTGATTGGCGGCTTGGCGGGCTCGGCCCTATAATGGCGGGACGTCCGGCAAGCCCCTCGGAAAGGAGTCGTCGCATGAGAAGACGAGCATGGCTTCTGCCGGCGTTCGTCTTCCTGGCATCGCCCCTGTGGGCGCAGCCTGTGCCGCCGCCGGCCCTGGATGCGGCGACCGGCGTCTTGGCCTACGTGCCGCCCGACGCCGACCTCCGCATCCTCAACTATGTTCCCCCCGATTCGGATTGTGCGACTCTGGTGCGCATGGACGCCCTCGCCGCGACGGACCTTTGGAAACGCTTCAATGCAGTCTGGGGTTCGGCCGGGAGGATCGCCGAGGAGTTCGAACTCGCCCTCGATTTCGAGAAGGACGTTTCGGCGGGCGTTTTCTGCTTCCAGATCGTTTACCAGGAGAACGGCAATCCGGACGAGCCGCTGGCGGGCGGAATCCTGGCGCTTGCGCGCGATGTGACCCCGCAGACGCTCTTTAAGAACGTCGGCGATTCCCAGCCGGTCGAGTTTCCCGGTGTCTCGATTCCCGTGTATAAGATCGCCCCGGAAATTCTGGTGGCCCTACCGGCCTCCCGGACGGTCGTGATCGCGATGCCGGCGTATCTGGCGCCGATGCTGAACGCCGCCACCACGCTGTGGCAAACGCCGCCCTGGCCGCGCCGCGAGTTAGACGTGCCCGGCGAGATCACGTTCGCCGGCCGCATGCCCGAGAAACTCAAAGCCGCCATCCGCACCGAGTTCGAAAAGGATCGCCGGCGTTACCTGAAGCCGAAGACGTACCCGGGTCCCGTCCTGGAGTTCGTTCTTCGCTATAATCTCATCGCCCTCGCGCTGGATGCCGCATCGGCGGCGGGCTCGGTGAACCTCGCCGACTCCGAGGCCGCTCTCAGGGCCACGTTCGCGTTCGGCGAAGGCCGCCTCGCCCCCGCCGCCGCCGCGGTGGCCCAGGCCATGGCCGACCCGTTGGCCATCGCGCTGCCCGCTCTCTTCGGCGGCGTGGCGCTGGACAAGCCGCCCGAGACGCCCCTTTATCTCGCCCAGGCCGACGCCAAAGCCGTCCGCCTCGCCATGAGCCGTGCGAATCTCGAGCAACTCGTCGCCCAGATGTCGGCAGGCGCCGAGGGCGAAAAGGAACGCGTGCGGAGCGCGAACAATCTCCGCCAGATCGGCCTGGCCGTCCAGGCGTTCCTCGCGGACCAGGGCGCCTATCCGACGAGCCTCTCGGCCCTCTTTCCGAAGTACCTGGCGGACCTGCGGATCCTCGAGAACCCGGTCCGGGCGACACATTCCCCGGACGGCGACTATTGCCTGGTGCCTCTCACCAAGGAATCCGCCGCAAAGCAGCCGTGGGCCAAGGTTCTCGCCTACGAGATTCTCTCCCGCGGCGAAGCGCCCCAAAAGGGCCTGAACGTCCTCTTCGCCGACAGCCACGTGGAGTACGTCACCGTCGAGGCGTTCCAACGCCTCTGCCAGGAAACCCTCAAAGACCTCGGACGCTAGGAGATTCGATGCCGAGAACCTACATTGAGCAACTCAGAGCCCCAGGCCAGATCGTCGAGGACGTCTACCAGGTGGCCTCGAAGGATTTTCGGACCACCAAAAAGGGGGCGTACTTCATCTCGGCACGCCTGCGGGACCGCACCGGCGAACTGCGCGCCATCATGTGGGACGCCACCGAGGCCCTCTTCGCCGCCATCCCCCAGGAAGGTTACGCGCTCGTGAAGGGGCGCGTCGGCGAATACGGCGGCGAACTCCAGGTCGTCATCGAGGCCATGCGACCCGCCAGGGAAAGCGAAGTCACCGCCGCCGACTTCCTCCCCGTCGGGCCCGGTGACCCCGAGCAGGACCTCGCGCGCCTCAAGGCCATCCTGGATGAGATCGAGCGGCCGGCCCTCAAGGCCCTCGTCGGAGCCGTCTGGGACGACAAGACGCTCATTGAGAACTTCAAGCGCGCCCCGGCCGCCGAAAAGTTGCACCACGCCTACCTCGGCGGCCTCGTGGAACACACCCTCAGCGTCGCCGAGGCCGCCGTCCTCGTCTGCCGACACTACCCCAAACTCGACCGCGACATCCTCCTGGTGGGCGTCCTCTGGCACGACCTCGGCAAGACCCGCGAACTTGCGTACGAGAAAGCACTCGGCTACACGGACCCCGGGCGCCTCGTCGGCCATCTCGTCCAGGGCGTCCGGATGCTCGACGAGAAAATCGCAGCCGTCCGCGCCGCTGGCGCAGCCCCGGCGGGACGTTCCGCATCCTGCGGAGGCGCCGACTTCCCGGAAGAGTTGGCCGACGTCCTCCGCCACATGATCCTCGCGCACCACGGCCAGTACGCGTTCGGGAGCCCCAAACTGCCGATGACCGCCGAGGCCTTCGCCCTGCACCACCTTGACAATCTCGACGCCAAACTCCACGCCTTCTTCCGCGATGTCGGCGCCGACGCCGACCCGGCTCGCCGATGGACCTCCTGGAACCGCATGTTCGAGGAACGGCTCTACAAGGGCTTCGAAGAGGTGGAACCGGACGAAACGGCCGACGCCTGAGCCGCGCCGGCGATTATTCCTCCGTGTCTTCGCTCGGCGCTTCGAGTTGACTGTAAATCGCGTCGTTCATCTTCTTCATCAATTCCGCATAATCCGCCTGGGCCTGCATGAACGCCTTGATCGCCTCGTTCGCCACCACCGCGCCGCGCAGCCGCTCCACCGCCCGCTTCTCCTCGACCTCGATCGGCTGGCGTTTCTGTTCCTTCTCGGCGATCTTCATGACGGCGCCGTTGTAGGCCTTGAGCGCCTCGGAGGCCGACTCATCGCCGCGTACGCGCGCGTCCGCCTCCATCAGCCGCTTGTACC
>JAPLMM010000228.1 GCA_026387035.1 Planctomycetota bacterium | reverse complement strand
AAAATACCCCCAAAACCTCCTCCAAAAAGTTATCCACAATCCCGGCCGGGCGACGGCCGTGAAGGAGGTGTCCGGGTGGTGGCGAAAAAGGGCGAGGCCGACTATTGAAAAACCGATGGGGCGGGCTACAATGCATCCGTGTTGCGGATCGAGCGTGGGCGGTAAGGAGGCGTCGGATGGCACGGAAGCGTTTGATGGGCCTGGTGTCGGTTCTGGTGGTTGGGTGTCTGCTGGCGTGGGCGTTTGCCGGGGCCGTCCCGGACAAGAGCGCCGACGACAAGATCTTCGGGGAATACGACCGATTCATCGAGATCCTGCGGGTGGTCCAGAAGCAGTACGTTCACGATGTGGACGCGCACGAGATGTTTAAGAACGCAATCCGGGGGATGTTGAGCGGCCTGGACCCGTTCTCCGACTACGTTCCGGAGGAGGAGGCGGACGAGTTCAACAAGATGACGCGCGGGAAGTTCGGCGGCATCGGGATCCAGATCGGGATGATGCGGGGCATGCTGATGGTCATCAGCCCGCTGGAGGATACGCCGGCGTTCGAGGCGGGCGTGCAGGCGGGCGACATCATCCTGGAGATCAACGGCAAGACGGCGGACGGCATCACGCTGAACGACGCGGTCAAGATCCTGACCGGCGAGCCGGGAACGCAGGTGAAGATCAAGGTTCGCCACCTGATGGGCGAGATGGCGGACATCACCATCACGCGGGCCGTCATCGAGGTGCGCACCGTCAAGGGCCCGAAGCGCGATGCCGAGAACCAGTGGTCGTGGATGCTCGACCCGGAGAGGAAGATTGCGTACGTGCGTCTGACGGGATTCGTGGACAACTCATCCGACGAACTGCGAGCGGTGCTCGAAAGGCTCGTGGCGGACGGGGTGAAGGGCCTCGTGCTGGACCTGCGGTTCAACCCGGGCGGGCAACTGCGTGTGGCGGTGGACGTGTGCGACCTGTTCATCTCCGAGGGCGTCATCGTCCAGACGAAGGGCCGGACCGTTCCCCCCTGGGAAGCGGTCGCCAAGAAAGAGGGGACCCTGCCTTACTTTCCGATGGTCGTCCTGGTGAACCCCTTCAGCGCGAGCGCGAGCGAGATCGTCGCGGGGTGTCTTCAGGACCACAACCGGGCGATCGTCGTCGGCGAGCGAACCTTCGGCAAAGGAAGCGTCCAGAACCTTATCCCGCTGGAGGGCGACAAGGCGATGCTGAAACTGACGACCAGCAAGTATTATTTGCCGAAGGGCCGCAACATCCATCGCGAGGAAAACATGACCGAGAAAGACGAGTGGGGCGTCGTGCCCGACATCCTGGTGCCGGTGAAACCGGAGGAATACGTCGCGGTCGTCCGCGCGCGCCAGGAAGCCGACGTCATCCGCAACGGCAAGGGCGGCGCGGGCAAGGAGGGAGCGGCGCCCGAGTCGGCGGTGCCGGCGCCCAAGTCGGCGGTGCCGGCGCCCAAGTCGGCCCCGCCGGCGCCTGAGTCGGCTCCGCCGGCGCCCGAGCGGCCGCCGGCCCCGGGCTCGGAGGGGCTTGAGGAGGAACTTCCGCCTTCGGCGCCCGGCGCCGCGCCCGCAGCGCCGCAGGCCGCTCCCGCGGCCGCGCCGACCGACCGGCAATTGGAGCGGGCGCTCGACGTCCTGCGGAGCATGGACGTCATCGAGAAGTATCTCAAGAAGGCCGCCTAGCCGCAGAGCCGGGAGCGCAGGCCCCAAGGCCGATGAAGATCCTGGGCATCGAAACCTCGTGCGACGAGACGTGCGCGGCGGTCGTTTTGGACGGCCGCCGCGTCCTTTCCAGCATCGTCGCCACCCAGATTGAAATCCATCGCAAGTACGGCGGGGTGGTGCCGGAGATCGCCTCCCGGGCGCACATCGAGGCGCTGGTGCCCGTGGTGGCGGAGGCGCTCCAGGAGGCCCGCACGCCGGCCGACGCCCTCGACGCCGTCGCCGTCGTCCACCGCCCCGGCCTCATTGGGTCGCTCTTGCTGGGCCTGTCGGCGGCGAAGACGCTGGCGTGGCTTCGCGGGGTTCCGCTGGTCGGCGTCAACCATATCGAGGGCCACATCTACGCCGCCTGCCTCGAGCGCGACGCGCTCCCGTTCCCCTGCGTCAGCCTGATCGTCTCCGGAGGCCACACGAGCCTTTATCGCTCCGAGGGCCCGGCCGACCATCGGCTGCTCGGCGCGACGACGGACGATGCGGCCGGCGAAGCGTTTGACAAGGTCGCCAGCATCCTGGGGCTCGAATATCCGGGCGGGCCGAGCGTCGACCGCGCCGCCGAAGGCGGAAACCCGAAGGCCGTCACGTTTCCGCGCTCCTGGCTCGGGCCGGACTCGTTCGACTTCAGTTTCAGCGGCCTGAAGACGGCGGTCCTGTACCACGTGCGCGGGAAAGGGGCGGAGGCGAAGCGGCGCGCGACGCTTCTCGCGCCCGAGGAAACCGCCGACGTCGCCGCCAGTTTTCAGGAGGCCGTCGTCGACGTCCTCGTGACGAAGACGCTTCGCGCGGCGGAAGCGTCGGGCGTGGACCGGGTGATCGTGGGCGGTGGGGTGGCGGCGAATCGGCGTCTGCGCGCCCGGCTCCAGGAAGAGGCCGGCCGCGCGGGGATCGAGGTGCTCCTACCCGCGATGCGATTCTGCACGGACAACGCAGCCATGGTCGCCGGGCTGGCCTACCATTACGCCCGTGCCGGCCGCTTCGCCGACCTGGACCTCGAGGCGCGGGCCGACTGACGCACATCCCGCGGCCGGGGGCCGAAATCGGTTGCCAGGGCCGTCCGGGCCCCTATAATCTCGGACTCTGACGGATTTCAGGGAATGGCCTCCTCTGGCCAATTCTCCGATGGAGCCGCCGGCCGATGACGGTACTCAGCGAACGGGCGGAACCGCGCCAGCCCACCTGGAAGATCGCCGTCAAGGTCCTCCTGGTGCTCGTGCTGCTGTACTTTTTCCTCGGCGGGATGGCCATGATGGGGGAGGGTCTGAAGACCCTCGGCAAGAACCCCGACTACGACAAGCACGCCACCGAGGGTGCGAAGAGCCTGGAGTACCGCCCCGTCGTCTATCGGGTTTTCGCCTACGCGGATAACCCCCTCGTAGGCCTCTTTGTCGGCCTGCTGGCGACGAGCATCTTCCAGAGTTCCTCGTTCACGACCTCGTTTACGGTCGCGCTGGTCGCCACGACGCCGCTCACACTCCACCAGGCCATCTTCATCATCATGGGCGCGAACATCGGCACCAGCGTCACGAACGCGGGCGTCTCCTTCACGCAGATCCGGCGCCGCGATGAGTTCGAGCGGGCCTACGGCGCCGCCATCGTCCATGATTTTTTCAATGTGCTCACGGTGTGTGTCCTATTGCCGATCGAGTACGTCGTTCTCAGGGTGACGGGCAGGGGGCTCCTGGAACGCGCGGCGTCGTACCTGGCGCACGGGTTCTATAGCGGGATGCCAACGGGAGAGGAGCCGACGAATGCCCTGAAGGAGGCGGTGGCGCCCCTGGTCACGGCCACGAGCGGGCTGCTCGGCAGCGTGTTTGGCCTCGAACTCGTGACGGCGAGCATCCTCCTGGCGATCCTGGGAGTCGTGACGCTCTTCGTGGCGCTGCTGCTCCTGACGAAGGTGCTTCACAGCCTCGTGGTGAAGTCGGTGGAGCGGTTCCTCGACCGAGTCCTCTTCCGCAATGACTTCACCTCGTTCGCCGTCGGGCTCATCCTGACGAGTATCGTCCAGTCGTCGAGCGTGACGACATCGCTCTTGGTGCCGTTGACGGGGGCGGGGCTGTTGACCTTGCGGCAGATCTACCCGTACACGTTGGGGGCTAACATCGGAACGACGCTGACGGCCATCATCGCCAGTTTTGCCACCGCCGCCGACACCCCCGCCCAGGCCCAGGTCGGCGTCGCGCTGGCCTTCAGCCATATGCTGTTCAACGTCACGGGGACGGCCATCTGGTATCCGCTGCGGCGAGTGCCGATCGGTTTGGCATTGTGGTGGGCGGGGGTCTGTGCCCGGACGAAGCGATATGCCGTGCTGCACATCCTCTTGTTCTTTTTCTTGCTGCCTGTTGTTGTGCTTGTGATAGAGTGGTGGTTCCGGTAATGTGAATGGCGTTGGAGGGGAAGGGCCATGTTGCGAGAACTCCTGGAGGCCTGGCGAGGCAAGGACGCCCTCGGCCAGATGTTCGAGGAATTCGACCGGATGCTGGAGGAGACCCACTGGATGTTCCAGCAGGCCGTCGAGGTCTTCTTCAGCCGCGTCGATTGGCAGGCCGTCCAGGACCCCCTCTACCGGCGCGACAAGGAGGTCAACCGGCTCGAACAGTCCATCCGCTCGCAGATCGTCAAGCACCTGACGGTCCGCCCGGATGCGAATCTGGCCGCCTGTCTGATCCTCATGAGCGTCGTCAAGGACGCCGAACGCATCGGCGACTACTGCAAAAACATCTTCGAGGTCGGCAAGTTCTACACGCGCGAGTTCACCACCCGACGCTACCTGGATCCCCTCGAGCGCATCCGCTCCCAGACGGAGGAACTGTTCACCCTGACGAAGGAGGCCTTCGGCCAGAGCGACATGGGCAAGGCCCGAAAGGTCATCCAGACGTTCGGCCAGGTCGGCAAGGAATGCGAACTCGTGATTCGGCAACTTCTGCGCGAGCGCGACACCGTCCCCACCGACGAGGCCGTGGCCTATTCGCTCCTGGCGCGGCACCTGAAGCGCATCGGGGCGCACCTGGCGAACATCGCGACCGCCGTCGTCTCGCCCGTTCATCGGATCGACTACGTTGACGAGCCCGAAGAGCCCGAATCCACCTGAGCCCTCTGCGGACCTGACCTGTGGACGCCAAACGCCTGAGCGAATTGTTGAACGCCGTCGCCCAGGGCGCCCTCTCGCCCGACGAGGCCGCCGAACGCCTCCGCCACATGCCGTTTGAGGACCTCGGCTTCGCAAAACTCGACCACCATCGGGCCCTGCGGTGCGGCTTCCCCGAGGTCGTCTTCTGCCAGGGCAAAACCACCGAGCAGGTCCTCGCCATCGTCGGACGCCTCGCCGAGCGCGGGGCGACCGTCCTGGCGACCCGCGCGGGGCCGGACCTCTACGGGGCCGTCCGCGCCGCCCATCCCAAGGCCGTTTACCATGAATCCGCCAGGGCCATCGTTCTGGCGCAGGAAGGCGAGAGCGTCCGGCTCCCGGGCCGCGTGGCCGTCGTCTCCGCCGGCACCAGCGACCAGCCCGTCGCCGAGGAGGCCCGCGTGACGGCCGAATTCCTGGGATGCCGCGTCGAAACGTTTTACGACGTCGGCGTCGCGGGGATTCATCGGTTGCTGGCCCACTCGAAGGCTCTCGCGGAGGCGTCCGTCGTCATCGTCGTTGCCGGCATGGAAGGGGCCTTGGCGAGCGTCGTCGGCGGCCTGGTGGACGTGCCGGTCATCGCCGTGCCGACGAGCGTCGGCTACGGGGCGTGTTTCGGGGGCCTCGCGCCGCTTCTGACGATGCTCAACAGTTGTGCGGCGGGCGTCGGCGTCGTCAACATTGACAACGGTTTCGGCGCCGGGTGCCTCGCCGCCATGATCCTCCGCAGCGCCGGACGATTGGCCGAAAATCGCCCTGAAGCCGATACTTAGCCGCCGCGCTTGCCCGGCGCGTGCCGTTGAACGAGGGCAACCACGTGAAGCGCATCACCGACATCCCCCAACCTCCGTCGCGTCCCCGCGACGCCCATAAGGGCACGGCCGGGCTGGTGCTGGTCGTCGCCGGGAGCCGCGGCATGGCCGGCGCGGCCGCGCTCGTCGGCAATGGCGCGCTCCGCGCCGGGGCGGGCCTCGTCAGGATCGCGACGCCCGATGCCGCGCTCGATACGGTGGCGGCCCTCGCCCCGTGCTGCACGACCGCCCCCTTGCCGGACGACGGCGCGTGCCTCCGGGCCGAGGCGGCCGAGAGGGTCCTCGAACTCGCCGACGGTCAGGACGCCGTCGCTCTCGGTCCGGGCCTCGGCCGGACGCCCGCCATCCGCTCTGTGGTCCGGGCCGTTCTGGAAGGGGTCGAAATTCCGATCGTCCTCGATGCGGACGGCCTGAACGCCGTCGCCGCGGACGCCGCCGAAGTCGTCGCTAGGGCGCGCAACGGCCTCATCCTGACGCCGCATCCGGGCGAGGCGGCCCGTCTCCTTGGGACCACCGTCAAGGCGATTCAGGCCGACCGCGAGGCGGCTGCGGAGCGACTCGCTCGTCTCGGCGCCGTCGCCGTCCTCAAGGGGGCCGGCACTGTCGTCTGCGATGGCCAGCGCCTCTATGTCAATGAGACCGGCAACCCCGGCATGGCGACCGCCGGCGCAGGCGACGTTCTCACGGGCATGATGGCCGCCTTCCTCGCCGCCGGGATGCCCATGTTCGAGGCCGCCGTCCTGGCCGTCTGGGCCCACGGCAGGGCGGGGGACCTGGCGGCCGAACGCCTCGGAATCCTGGGCCTTACCGCGATGGACCTCCTGGATTGCGTTCCGGAGGCTCTACGCGTATAATCCTGCGCTTTTTCTGCACAGGATCGATGTTCGGGAGATGCGAATGGGTAAGACAAAACCCCGGCCGAAAGCGAAGGCAAAACCGAAGCCGAAGGAGGCCGCCCCGGCCGGGGAACTGTCGAAGGACGCGAAGATCGGCCTCCTCAGGCGGATGATGGAAATCCGCGCGTTCGAGGACAAGGTCTTCGAACTCCTGGCGCGCAACGTCCTCCAGGGCGCCAGCCACGTCTACGCCGGCCAGGAGGCCGTCGCCGTCGGCGCATGCTCCGCCATCACCGAACGCGACTACGCCACCAGCACGCACCGCGGCCACGGCCACTGCATCGCGCTCGGCGCCGATCTGAAGTTGATGATGGCGGAACTCTGCGGCAAGGCGACCGGCTACTGCAAGGGCCGCGG